>NZ_DASUBE010000067.1:0-66703 GCF_035763405.1 Edaphobacter sp. | reverse complement strand
AAAACGCTAGAGGCGGCTCGCAAAATCGGCGTCGCGTTGTGTGCACTTTTGACCAGAACTGATATAGCGTCGGATCGGATCATCATCGCAGGCGGTCACAAACCGCGACTTCACGCCACAAACCGATCGGAGGTCGCTTGTAACTCTTGAATTCGTGTCGAAATGATCGATGCTTGGCGATCGAGCCGTGCATGCGGTGGTAGTTGGCTGGAAGGTGAGAATACATCAACATCGAGGGAGAGATGAGATGACTGTTACACGAAAGACGTTCAAGACAATCCCTGTTGGCACGAAAGTGTCATGGCATTACCGTAGTGCCATCGGCCATGGCACGGTCACCGGTGTGTCCGAGATCGGCACCAACGCAGATAACACAATGTACACTGTGCGTGAAACTGATCATCACCCCGGCGAACCAGCAATCGTGCGCCATTCAGGCAAGGCGCTCAGTCGCGCATGAGTTGGCTCTGCGCTTATAACGAGCAGTTTCTGCCGTCAGCGAGACGGCGAGCGTGGCTTTAGCCTTAGCCTCGGCGGTGTCGTAAACCTTTGCAGCATGGCGACGTTGTCTCGGTTCGAGGCGAAGAATCCGAGAAAGTCTGCTCTCTTGATACGGGCGCCGATGACTACGTCACTAAACCGTTGCGGTTGCAGTCGATCAGGCCCATCTTCCAGAATCAGTTCATGAAGTAACTCACTTCAGAGTAGGCAACTGCGAAGGCCGGAACAATCTGGTTGTTCATCACAGTGGTCAAATGTGACCAGTATTGAAACGTCGTAACTCGAATACTGGTTACGTCAAAGCTTTGCGGCAAGCGACCGCGGCGAAGGCTTCGCCATGAAATGGCACGGAACAGGTCCTCGGACAGCAACGCACGTCACGAGCATTCTCCACTGCCGTGCCAAACTCCTCGTGCTGTTCTTCGTGGTCCTGGCAATGCTGCCTCAGCCTCTGGGTTCGCAGGCGATCCCGGCCGCGCCCGTTGCGAACACTGCTCCGCTCACCGCGGAGCAGGTGGTACACAATCTCGTGCAGATGAATCGTCATCGTGTCGAGGCGCTTCAGGCATACGAGGGAACCCGAACTTATCGGGCGAAGTATGAGGGATTTGCGGGCGCTCGAAACGCGGAGATGGTCGTCAAGATGAAGTACATCTTACCCGGAAAGAAAGAATTCGTTATTAAGTCCGCGACCGGCTCCAAACTGATCATCGACCGGGTGTTCAAGAAGCTGTTGGAGGCAGAAAAAGAAGAGTCCAGTCCGAATACTAAACTGCGCTCCGAACTGACGGACGCCAACTATCGGTTCACCCTGATTGGGGAGGAAAACGGGTTCTCCGGCGCGGCTTATGTGCTCGAAGTGGAGCCAAGGAGAAAAGACAAGTTTCTGTACCGCGGCCGTATCTGGGTCGATGCGGGAGACTTCGCCGTTGTGCGCCTGGAGGCGGAGCCTGCGGAGAATCCATCCTTCTGGACCAAGAAGGCAAACATCGTCGAGGTGTACACGAAGGTGAGCGACTTCTGGCTTCCCGCACGCAACCACAGTGTCACGGCGATTCGGCTTGGGGGGCGTGCCGACTTGACTATCGACTATGACAACTACGAGATTACGGACGCGAGCGAGGTAAGCGGCTTGGCCAGGCCTCAACCCACTTTGCAAGCCGGAACCGTCCCTGCGTCGGAGTAGTGCAAGTGAGGAGATGAAAGCATTGCTCGTCGATTACACAAGTGTTACGCAGCGCTTGAGGCTTCCCAAATATTCTCGACATCCAATTCACCAGAGGGCAACGATATGCGGATGCCAGGACACTTCCAGCATGACAAGACGTTCACACAGCCCCTCGTGGGGATCACTACCCTCTTCATGGTGTTGTTTCACCTCGGCGCCCTGGCTGCGTTGTTCTTCTTCAGTTGGCAGGCATTCCTGGTTGCGGTGGTGCTGTGGTGGGTCGCCGGCGGCCTTGGCATCGGTGTGGGGTATCATCGACTGCTGACGCATCGAGGCTACAAGACCCCGAAGTGGGTGGAATATGTTCTGACTGTATGCGGCACGCTGGCGCTGGAAGGCGGTCCGATCTTCTGGGTCGCAATCCATCGTATGCATCACCAGAACACGGACAAGGAGGGAGACCCGCATTCTCCGCGCGACGGTGGCCTCTGGGCCCACATGGGTTGGATTCTGACGGGCCAGACGATGCACAACGATGCGGCAGATCTTCTGCCTTACGTTCCCGAACTTCGGAAAGACCAATTCCACGTCTGGATCAGCCGCTGGCACTGGATCCCTATGACCGCGCTCGGTGCGATCCTTTTCGTTGCCGGCGGATGGCCATATCTGTTGTGGGGCATCTTCTTTCGCACGGTCATTGGTCTGCATTCAACCTGGCTGGTGAACTCCGCTACTCACATGTGGGGGAGACAAAGGTTTCCTACCGGCGATACTTCCAAAAACAGCTTCTGGGTGGCAATGCTGACCTTTGGCGAGGGTTGGCACAATAACCACCATGCTCATCCGCAAGCCGCCCGCCACGGCTTGGCCTGGTACGAGCTCGATTTCAACTGGTATGGAATCTCCGCGCTCCGGATGCTTCACCTGGCGTGGGACGTAAAGACGTGGAAGCGTAGACCTGACACGGGAAGCGCAATAACAGCTCCGCCAAGACTTGTTGCTCGCAATGAAGAAGAACATCGTTGGCCTGGAGGCGCGGCGGATCTGGACAAGAGTGGGTCCCGCGCGCTCCTGACGCTGAGGGAGGCATATATCCCGCTGAAGCAACCCAATCTCGAGCCTTTCGAGTGATCCATTTTGCAGGACGGCGTGGCCTATAGAGACAGTGTGGAGCGACCGGGATTGGCTTCCAGATATCGACCAGAGTAAGAAGCTCCGTCCGATGGATCCATCAGGCGAACTGTAATCAGCATGGCCGGTACCAGACGATCTTCATGCCCGTAGCGTTGGCGGAAAAGACACAGAAGTTTGTCCGTGCGGAAGTTACGATCGAACCGAGAGGGTAGGGGTTGCTGACGTATATTGCCGGTGTCGAATAACCATTTGGCTCGACTGGCGCTAAATGAAGGTTGTCCATCAGCGTTGCCATAGTATCTGCCGGGCTTCGAGCGGTACCGAGGCGCTCGCATGGTGGGGGACGATGCGCGGAGTGTAGTCAACTGCGGGGCGGGTTGCGGGTACCTCGGCAGAATAGATAAGTGCCGCGGCGGGAGCCGGGCAAGTCTTGCACGCCGTCATGACCTCGAGCTCAGGTCCGCCTTCCTCTAAGGGTTCGGCGTAGAGTTCAACCTTGAATTGATTGGGCTTGAGGTCGCCCTGAAAAACCTCTACGCGAAAAGCATGTCTGCCCTCGTGCGTCTCTATACTCAGGCCTCCGAAGCGCGCAGTGCTCCAATGCCGGGCGATGTCCTGTTGCCATGTGAGCACGTTAATGCCAAGCGCGCTGTCCTTGGCTGCACGTTCACGATACCCAGAGGCGGCAGGAAGATAGTGATCCTCCGTATATTCGCGGATAGCCCGGGTAGCCGAAAATTCAGGAGTGAGCTGCGTCATGCTCTCGCGGATACGTCGCAGCCACTTCGAGGGCATGCCCTTCTCCTCCCGTTCATAAAACTGCGGGATGACCTCGCGCTCCAGCAGCGTATATAAGGTGTCGGCTTCCTGAGCATCCCACGCCGGGTCCTCGCCATGCTCCATGCCGTCGCCGAGGGCCCAGCCGAGGTCGGGAGAATACGCCTCCGCCCACCAACCATCGAGTTCGGAAAGATTGAGGCCGCCGTTGACGAGGATCTTCATCCCGCTCGTTCCACAGGCCTCCCACGGACGCCGCGGCGTATTGACCCAGAGATCGATGCCCTGGACGAGCTCCTGAGCCAGCAGCATGTCGTAATCGCTGAGGAAGACAGCACGGCCACGGATTTCCGGGCGCTTGAGGAAGTCATTCCACCGCTGGATCAGTGCCTGCCCCGGCAGATCCTGAGGATGCGCTTTCCCGGCAAGGATCAATTGCACCGGACGCTGTTGATCGGAAAGCAGACGAACCAGCCGCTCGGGATTGTGTAAAAGAAGATTGGGACGCTTGTAGGTAGCGAAGCGCCGCGCAAAGCCGAGAGTCAGCACGTTCTCGTCGAGAACGCTGCCGGCATCCGAAGGACTTCCGCCTTCCGCGGCAAGCTGCCGCGCGTATCGCTCTCGCACGCGGCCGACCAATGTCTTTCGCTCCGCAGTACGCATCTTCCACAACTGTTCGTCGGTGAGCCTTCGGATATCATCTTCGGCGGGATGATCCTCGCGCCAGCGATTTTTGCCGCAGGCTGAAGTCCAGAGAGCATCCGCTTCCGCGGAATCCCAGGTCGGCACATGGATGCCATTGGTTACCGAGCCAATTGGAACTTCCCGCTCAGGCCATCGCGGGAAGAGCGACTGGAAGATACGCCGGCTCACCTGCCCATGCAGCTTGCTGACGCCATTGATCTGCCCGCTACCCCTGACCGCGAGCCACGCCATATTGAAAGGTTCCGAAGCGTTTTCAGGGTCCTCTCGTCCCAACGCAAGCAGGTCCTCAAGCGAGATGCCGAGTTCTTCCTGCGCATAATGGCTGAGATACTTGCGGACGAGCTCGGGATCGAAACGATCGAATCCGGCCGTAACCGCCGTATGCGTCGTAAAGACATTTCCGGCGCGTGTGACATTGAGCGCCAGATCAAACGGCTTTTTGTTGTCTTCCATGTAGCAGCGCGCTCGTTCGAGCACAGCAAAGGCCGCATGACCTTCATTGAGATGGCATACCTCAGGTTGCATGCCCAGCGCTCGCATCAAGCGCCAGCCGCCGATACCAAGAACGATCTCCTGCTTCAGTCGCATCTCGGCGTCGCCGCTATAGAGCTCGCTGGTAATCCCGCGGTGGGCAGCGGAGTTCGAGAAATCGTTGGTGTCGAGCAGATAGAGCTTCGTTCTTCCAACAACCACTTCCCAGCAACGCAGCCAGATCTTCGATCCGGGCAGTTGAATCTGGAACCGCAGCCATTCGCCGTTCGCGCGACGGAGCGGCCAGATGGGCAACTGGCCGGGATCGTTGACCGGGTAAAGCGCGCGCTGCCTGCCTTCCGAGTCGAAGTCCTGGCGAAAATATCCCTGGCCCCAGAGCAAACCGACTCCTGTGACGGGAACTCCCAGATCGCTGGCTGCTTTCATCTGGTCGCCCGCTACGTTGCCGAGTCCGCCAGAATAGATCGGCAACGCTTCGCTCAGCATGAATTCCATGCTGAAATAGACGACGGATGTGAGCGCGGCCTCTGGGTGCTTCTTCTGGAACCACGCATCTACCCGGAAGGATTCTCGGTTCTGCCGCAACAAATCGTCGACACGCTTACGAAACTGTGGTTGTCCTAGCAGGGATTTGATCTTGTCTTTTGAAACCGTCCGCAAAATCACCCAGGGATTTCGTGTGGCTTCCCAGAGTTCGGAATCGAGATCTTCCCATAGTTCGTCTGCGGCATGGTTCCAGGACCAGCGCAGATTGAGCGCCAACTCAGCGAGTGCGTCGATCCCTTCGATCTTCGGCCAAATGGTGAATGCATTTGGATCGCTCAAGGTGTCCCTCCAACCTGCTTTCCTCTAGCTATTGGTAAACAAGTCGCGCGAGGATGCCCCTTGGCCAGTGACGGTGGAGCGGCGGGCTCGCTGAAGTCAGCCGTCCACATGCGGGTTGCCACCCCTGCGGAGATTGCTGACAGGCGCAAGCTCTGTCGATTCCTCAATGAACTTGCCGTTCTCGTCGGACAGCTCTTCAGGCTTGTAACTGCGTATCCAGGCTTCAAGGATATAAGGATATTGAGATGCTCGGATTCTCGCGCACGCTTGGCCTCGCGAACTCAGATACGGCAGGACCGCGTGAGAACACGTCGCTACAATCCGCTTTCACAACCGGTGCCGGAATTCGCATCCAGCCATGCGAGCAGTGTGCGGATGCTGCCAGTCGCCATCGCGATGCATTCGTCGGCTGCTCCGTAATAGAGATGAATTGTATCTCCGTCCGCACCTATGGTTTGACCGCAGGGAAATACGACATTATTAACGTCTCCTTTTCGTTCGTATGGAGCTTCCGGGCCGAAGATCCAGGAGTCACCCCGCTTCAGGCAGACAGCCGGCTCGTCGAGGTCGAACAATGCCAGGCCCAGGCGGTAGATGCCGCCAGCCGCTGTCTGCCGAACGCCGTGATAAAGCACCAGCCAGCCTTTCGCCGTTTCGATCGGCGGAGAGCAGAGCCCGATCTTGTTCGCGTCCCACCATCCACCGCGCCGTGCCGCAAGCATCACCTTGTGACTGCCCCAATGCCGCAGATCGGGCGAGTACGAAATCCAGATGTGAGCACCCAGCGCTGTCATCGGCCGATGAATCAGAGCCCAGCGACCTTCAAGTTTCCTCGGCAGCAAGGCCGCATCCTTGTCTTCCGGCGTCATGATCACGCCATAGCGCTCGAAGCTCTTGAAATCCCTGGTCATTGCCAATGAGACTCCAGGCCCGCCCCGCGCGAATGAGGTGTAAGCAATCGCATATTGCACGAGCTCCGGGACGTAGGTGATTCGCGGATCCTCGATGCCCCAGATCTCCTCGGGATACTCGCGGGGATTTGCCATCAACGTTGGCGGGGAGTCAATGCGCCATCCATCGATGCCATTCGCAGAACGAGCCGCACACAGGTGCGAGAGCCCCGTCCGGTCTTCCACGCGGCAAAGCAACAAGGTATCTCCATCGGCAAGTCGTGTGGCCCCAGCATTGAAGACACTATTAATCGAATAGGGCCAATCCTTTCGGCTCAGGATCGGATTGCCAGCATACCGGGTAAACAAGGGAGCACCTGCGCGCACCAGCAAGTCGGATTGCTCATGGGTGAGCTGCTCAGGGAATGCGGGCGAAGGGGTCATTGGATTCAAAGTGAGAGACTCATTTCCTGGTCCAGGTTCTCTGCGGTTAATGTTTCTATACCTTGCATTTCGAGGAGAGCCATCAGGAACGCGAGCGTTGACTCCGCTCCCTGGTTTTCATTCACGCGGTCCGGATGAAGTCCGTCCCTACAACCTCCAGTGGTTGGATCGTAAAGCGGGATCCGCAGATCGTTCCGACCGAGAAACCAGCGAAAAGCGCACCAAGCCTCTTCCAGCCATTGCTTCTCGTCCGTTATCCGATAGGCCTGAAGGCAGGCGGAAATGGTGGCGCTCGCTTCGATTGGCTGCTGATCGAAGCGGGCTTTTTCGCCACCCTCCGCGAAAAATCCCCTTGATCCTATCGGAGCGAAAACCTCGCGATCGGCACCGTGTTGTTCGGACACAAGCCAGCGGAGAGATTCAAGGCCAGCCTCGACCATCTTCCGGTTGCCGCCTTCCGACCCCGCGATCAGGAGCGCCTGCGATAACCTCGCGTTTGAGTAGGCGAGATCCTTCTCAAACCATTGCCAGTGTTCCGAATGAGTTCGTTCGTAGATATCCAGCAGTCGATTCGCGAGCAGGTTGCGTGTCCCCTGGATCACACGATCCCCGGGAAAGCAGTCCAGGTAGACCTGTGTGCCCAAGACAGAGAACGCCCATGCACGAGGACTGGTGAAGGCGAGAGCCGCTGGAATTGCGGCCTCAAAGAGCCTGCCCGCAGCGCCTCTCAGGCCAGAACCTTCCGAATGGCAACATACTGTTCCCAGCGCCCACAAGGCGCGACCGTGGCTGTCTTCGGAGCCAGATTCTTCTTGCCATTCGCGATTGTAGCTAAGGAAGTTTCTAAACCGGCCTGTCTTCTCGTGAAAGGCGAACCACAGAAAAGATAGATACCGGCGAGACAATGCCGCCTGCTCCTGACCGTGGAATGAAGCCGACTTGCTCAGTAACGTTGTCACAATGAGCGCGCGCGCGTTGTCGTCGGTTGTGTAGCCTTCGAGAGTGTTAGGCACGGAAAATATGGAGTGCTGCAATATGCCGGTCTCGTCTGTCATGTTCGACAAGTGAGATGTGTCGAGTTGCGGCAAACGATCTATCTCTGCTGTTGTGAAGACGTCTTCCGAGACGGCCCGCGGTCGTAACATTCGCTCGGTGCGCGCGCGCTGGAAGCTCGCCATATAAGCCTGCGCTATTTTTTGCCACGTCGTGCCGCGTGAATATAGGTAAGCGCGCTTTCGCATCGCGTGCCGCTCGGCGTCATTATCCAATAACCTGATCGCGGCATCTGCGATCGAACCAGGGTCGTCGAATGGAACGAGGATGCCGCGCCCATCGGCAAGGAGCTCTTTAGCATGCCAATAAGGTGTCGAAATAATCGCCTTCCCCGCACCGAGCGCGATCGCGAGCGTGCCGGAGACAACCTGGGCTTCGTGGCGATAGGGAGTGATGTAGAGGTCCGCAGCTCCGATCTGTTCGATCAACTCCTCCGAGCTCACGAAACGGTTGTTGAAGATGACTTGGGCGGCAACGCCCAGTTCGAGGGCAATGGCCTGTAACTCTTCCCTGTACCGCTCTCCTTCCCGCCGCCTGATGTGCGGATGGGTCGCTCCCGAAACGATGTATACCAGGTTCGGATGTCTTGCCAGGATCGCCGGCAGCGCGCGGATCATGTTTTCAATCCCTTTATTCGGCGACAATAAGCCGAATGTAAGGAGGACCGACTTCCCCTCGGCCCCGAATAGGTCCTTGAAATAATTGGGGTCCATGAAGGTAATGTCCGGCACGCCATGGGGAATCAGGTCGATCTTTTCGCGTGGCACCCCATACACGTCCTGTAGAAGATTCACGGCATGCTCGCTCATCACAATCAAGCGATCGGAAAGGCGTGCAATCTCGTCGAGCACCGCACGCTGGTTGACATCCGGCTCGCGCAGAACGGTGTGAAGCGTCGTCACTACCGGCATTTTCAATTTGCGAAGCAGCGCCAGGATGTGGCTGCCCGCAACCCCTCCGAAGATACCGTACTCGTGCTGCACGCAGACCAGGTCGTTTCCATTGAAGTTGAGAAATTCAGCGGCCCGTACATAAGAGGCGTATTCCTCCTGGGCAAGCTCGAGCCGCACTTGTTCGGGATATTGGTAGCTCGATTCCGGATCGTTGACCGCGATCGTGAAGAGACGGTCGTTGCCATATTCCGCTACGATCGCGGCGCTTAAGTCGGTCGTGAATGTGGCTATGCCGCATTGCCTGGGCAAGTGGTTGCCGATAAAGGCGATGCGCGTTGGCAACGGCAGCGAGTGACTTCCCACAGAGGAGAGGCTTTCGAACCCGTTGTTATGAGGTATTTCCGAGAGAGTCATAGATTCCCACCTTCATGCACGTTGTTTTCATCACCGGCGTATTGTGCGTTCACGATGAGTTTCTTGCCTTGGGATGTCAGCGCCGAAGTTCACCACATTTGGTCGGGCAAATCTGCGCTTGGATACTTTCCAGCAAGATGATCCGAGACGGGAATCATACTGAGCATCGAAGTTCTCCTGAGCCGCACTTGGAGTGCTGGAATCAGCTCGATCGCTGCCGTTTATCGGGACTCCTCCAACTAGTATCGGCGGAATAAAGCGTGGAGGATGGTCAGTATTGCTCAGCAGAGGTAAAAGGCTGGCGCATGAGACGGCCGTAACTACGGCTCTCCAGGGACATTGACTGACAGCACCCGGGAGGCAATGGGGTCTGGCTGTCAGCCGTCAGTACGTGCTGTCTGCAGATTAGAGATGAGCAAAACAAACCAGATTCTCGCTCGGGTTGTTGCGATGCTGTTGGAGCGTGCGAATGCAGGATATATTCCATTGGAGTATGGGCGACGGTTCAGCGTGATAGGCAGGCTCTTCGCGCAAATCCTCTTCTCAAAGGAAGGAGATCGCTCAACGAAATGGAGATCTTACGAGTGCAAAAGCGAGATGCGCCCTGCACACGAGCAGTTCCGGCTGTCTTCAACGTCGAGTGGAGAAATTGCGAGCGATTGAATAGCAGAACGAATGGGAAGGAACTCCATGGAACTGGGCATGATCGGACTGGGCAGGATGGGAACCAATATGGTGCGTCGGCTTCAGAAGGCCGGCCATCATTGTGTCGTTTACGACACCAAGCAGGAAGTCGTGCAGGCGCTCGCGAAAGAAGGCGCGGCCGGGTCGACTTCGCTCGAGGAATTTACCGGGAAGTTGAAAAAGCCTCGTGCTGTTTGGATGATGGTGCCCGCGGCTGCGGTCGATCCAACCTTGAAGACTCTCATCCCGCTCCTCGATCCTGAAGACATCGTCATCGACGGCGGCAATTCCTATTATCACGATGACATCCGTCGCGCCGCCGAGCTGAAACCGAACCGCATTCACTATGTGGATGTCGGTACCAGCGGCGGGGTCTGGGGATCGGCGCGAGGCTACTGCCTGATAATTGGCGGGGATGAAGCTATCGTTCGAGGCCTCGAACCGATCTTCGCAGCGCTGGCGCCGGGAATCGAAGAAGCCCCGCGCACGCCGGGCCGAGAGAAGGTCGGTGGTACCGCCGAACATGGCTATTTGCACTGTGGCCCCAACGGCGCCGGACACTTCGTCAAGATGGTTCACAACGGCATCGAGTACGGAATGATGGCTTCCTACGCGGAAGGCTTGAATATCCTGCGCCATGCCAACGCCGGCAAGCAGAAGAGTGAGGTCGACGCCGAGACCGCGCCGCTGCGTGATCCTGAATACTACGTCTACGATCTGAACTTGGGCGATATCACCGAGGTCTGGCGTCGCGGCAGCGTCATCGCCTCGTGGCTCCTCGATCTGGCCGCCATCTCGCTCCTCGATAGCCCGGATCTCGCCAAGTTTGCGGGCCGCGTATCGGATTCCGGCGAAGGCCGCTGGACCATCAGAGCAGCCATCGACGAGTCCGTGCCGGCACCCGTCCTTAGTGCCGCGCTCTACGAACGTTTCAGCTCGCGTGGCGAGGACGACTTCGCCGACAAGCTCTTGTCTGCCCTTCGCTATCAGTTCGGCGGCCACGAGGAAAAGGCAGCCGCCAAGGGGAGTGCCTGATGGCTCGATCCCAATCGGACGCGCTGGTTCTCTTCGGGGTGACGGACGATCTCGCCCATAAGATGACCTTCCCAGCTCTTGATGCCATGGCGAGACAAGGCACACCCAGGGAGCCAGTCATCGGTGTCGCCCTCCTGAAATGGAGTCTCGAGCGTTTACACAAACGAGTGACCGACAGTATCGAGCGATCGGGCGGAATCGACGACAAGCAAGCCCTTCACTCTCTCCTGGCCTTATTCAGGTATGTGAGCGGCGATTACAAAGCCCCGGCTACGTTCACGGCGATTCAGAAGGAGTTGCGCAGCGCCCGCCATTCGGCGCACACCTGGCTATTTCGCCCTCGCTCTTCGAGACAGTGATCCAGGGACTCAGTAAAGCGAACCCTGCCCAGAACACGCGCGTTATCGTCGAGAAGCAATTCGGACGTGACCTGTCCTCCGCGCGCGAACTCGGCCGGTGGGATAACTGACGGATCAAAACGGACCACACCAACTCACCCGCGTCGCCACTTGGCTGGCACTTCTGACCGCAGGCGCAGGCAACCCGCCTTTGCCGAAAGCCCCATGGTCTGACTTGCCGGGTGCTCATCGGCATGCGAAAGGCCCGCCAAAATCGTAGTGAAATTTGCCACCGCGGTTTTTTCAAAACCGATCATTATCGAGAGCATACCGATAGCAATCGACCGGGAGGGAAGAAGAATGAAGCGATGAACATGAATGCAGGCGGCAAGTCTGAAAGCCGCTTGTTTTCAGCGGTTAAATTGACCGATGCAACCGTCTTTGCTATAAATAGTTAACCGCAGCGCGTCGTCCGACGGGCTCCGTTTTAGGCGATCCTGAGTAGCTCAATGGCAGAGCATTCGGCTGTTAACCGAAGGGTTGTAGGTTCGAGTCCTACCTCAGGAGCCAATTTTCTTCAACTAGTTTGGGCGACTCTCCACAGAAGCAGCATCCGATACCGGGAATTTATGGGGGACTGCGCTGGAATTCCGGCGCTACTGATGCTTTCCATCGCTCTCCGCAACTCATCCAATGTGAAGTGACCGTAACGCGATGCCATACGAACCATCGTCGCGGTACTCGATCCCACGATCTTCGCTACCTTGGCCATCGGAACGCCAGCATTCAACATTCGGGAGACTGCTGTGTGTCGCAGATCGTGAAAACGGCAGGGAAGTGGCTTGATCGTTTCATCAGAGTCTTTCGCCTTTGAGTTTTCTTTGAGAATCTTGCCAGCCCGCCGCTTCCCATGCTTCCTTGATGCTGTCGATTGGCTTGGTTGGTCGGTGTGGTAAGCCTTGGGCGAAAATACGTCGCCAGCGGTCCCATAACGCTCCGAGGGGAAAACATAGTGCTGAGGGCCTGCGGTCGGGGAAGTGACCCGCCCAGAAGCCTAGAGCAGCCATTGCACGCTGGTTTAGAGGCACGATCTGACCTGTGCCGGATGCCGGCTTGTCCTTGCCCCAACGTAAGCAGCGATTCTCGAAATCGACACTCCCCCATTGCAGGTCCGGATGACTCCGAACCTGGCCCCTGTTCCGATTGCCAAAGTCACGAACGGAACCAGCGAACGTGAGCGGGACTTAGCGCAAGCCTGTAGCAGGGCAGTCCCCACGGTCGCTGATCTGCGCGAGCATCTGCCGGATGGCCGCGCTCTTGCCCGTGCCGCTGTCGCACACGATGAGGAAGTGCGTCGCCTCGCGATCGCGCGGGATACGCGCCCAGCAGCTAAGGGCTTTATGGAAGGTTCGGTCGTACCAGCCCTGCTCTTCGTTGATGAACGCAACCCCGTCCGGCAGATGCACCCGCAGCCCTTTTGCGCGGCCCAGCTTCGTGTTGAACTCCGCCGTCGTCGTCAGCTCCGGGCCGCGCAACCTGCGGCCATGTTTCCAGATCATCCGCCGCGCCCGGTCCTTCGGCACGGCCACGGACAAGGCCACCACGAAGAACGCCGGCGAGTAGCCGAACGGCCTCGCCACGTAGCCCCAGATGTCATCGTGGCGGAACACCCAGCGGCCCGTCAGAGCGTGCAACGTACGCTCGTTGTACATGCCCGTCGTCGATTGCAACGTAAGCGTCCAACGGCCCCCACTGGATTTTGTTAGGTGGTAGTACGGAAGATGGTTTTATGGAAGCGCGAGTACGTCGTTCGTTGTCGGAGAAGCGTCGGATAGTGGAGTTGACGTTGCAGCCAGGGATGAGCGTGGCGCGGGTGGCGCAGGCCGAGGGGGTGAACTCGCATCAAGTGTTTCAGTGGCGGCGCGCGTATCGAGAAGGGCGTATGGAAGAGGTGCGAAGCTGCGGTCTTGTCCCGCTTGTCATAGCTGACGCAGATGGACACGAAGGGATGCCCGCGGTTTCTTCAGCAGCGCAAGAGGCTCCAGGCGGCGCGATCCATATTGAGATTCCAGGCCGGGCCATGATTAGCATAGAGCGCAGTGCGGAGCCAGCACTGATACGCACTGTTCTGGAGATGCTGCGCAAGTGATTGAACTGCGGCAAGGCACTCGCATATGGCTTGCGGCAGGCGTAACTGATATGCGGCGAGGTTTTCCTGGATTGAGCGCGCAGGTGCAGACCGTGCTTTCCATGCAGCCATACTCCGGCCATGTATTTGTTTTCCGCGGACGTCGCGGCGACACGATCAAGATTTTATGGTTCGACGGAGATGGTTTGTGCTTGTTTCAGAAGCGACTGGAGCGTGGCCGTTTCATCTGGCCGCAGGCCACGAGCGGAACTGTATCTCTCACGCGCGCGCAGTTGTCGATGTTGCTCGAAGGCATCGACTGGCGCAGACCGGAACGTACATTTTCACCTCCGATGGCCGTATAGGCGAGGGCAATAATCGCCAGTATTCATGCGGCTATTCCTATCTATTTCCACGGCGCAACGTGCCATACTCAGGCCATGTCGGCTGCCATTCACGCAGATCTCGATTCGCTTGATCACGCAGCATTGAAGGTGCTGGCGGTTGAGTTGCAGAGCGCACTGGCCGCCCAAGAAGCAGAGCTGACATCACTGGAAACCGAGTTCTCAGAACTGCGCCAGCAACTCACCGAACAGAGCGACGAACTGCGCTCTCGCAGTGAACAGATCGAGCATCTGAAGCGATTAGTTGAGAAGTTGCGGCACAAGCTCTTTGGACGTAAGAGCGAGAAGATCACGGCACAACTGGAGCAGTTGGAGCTTCAACTGGAAGAGTTGGAGACCGAACAGGCAGCGGCAGAGATAGTCGCTGACGCTGTTGTCCAACAAGCTGGACCTGCTTCGCGCCCTGGGCGCAAGCCGCTTCCCGAGCACCTTCCACGCGAAGTGGTAACGCATGAGTGCCACAGCAACTGCTGTGCGGAGTGCGGCGGCGAATTGCGTAAGTTCGGCGAGGATGTGAGCGAACAGATTGAGTACATTCCAGAGAGCTTCAAGGTGATTCGTCATGTGCGGCCTAAGTTCACCTGCTCCAACTGCGATCGTATTGCGATGGCTCCCTTGCCAGGGCGAGCCATCGAACGCGGACTTGCCGGGCCTGCGATGCTGGCCCATGTACTGGTCTCTAAGTTCTGCGATCACTTGCCACTCTACCGGCAGTCGGAGATATATGCGCGGCAGGGCGTCGATCTTGGACGTTCCACGCTGGCTAACTGGGTTGGTGCTTGCGCGGAACTGCTCACGCCGCTGCTCGATGCGCTCGGCAGGCATGTCTTCAGCGGAACGAAGCTGCACGCCGATGACACGCCGATTCCAGTGTTGGAACCGGGCCGTGGCAAGACCCGCACTGGAAGACTGTGGACGTATGTGCGCGATGACCGGCCATGCGGTGATACCACGCCGCCCGCGGTGTGGTTTACTTACTCGGAAGATCGCAAGGGAGAACATCCACGCACGCATCTGAAGAACTTCAAGGGTGCCTTGCAGGCCGATGCCTATGCCGGTTTTAACCATCTCTATGGCGACGGCATTTACGAAGCGGCCTGCTGGGCGCACGCGCGGCGCAACCTGCACGACATCCACGTACTGCACGCTTCACCGACTACAACGGAAGCACTGAACAGGATCGGAGCGTTCTATGCCATCGAAGAAGATATCAGAGGCAAGCCGGTTGAAGTGCGTCGAGAAGTACGCCAGTCGCTCGCAAAACCGCTGCTCGATGATTTTCGGCAGTGGATGGAGAACACGCTGCGGCAGCTCTCGCCGAAGAGCCAGACCGCGGGCGCGATTCGCTATGCGCTCACGCGCTACGTTGACGATGGCCGGCTGGAGATAGACAACAACACGGCTGAGCGGGCGCTACGCGCCGTCGCTCTCGGACGGAAAAACTATTTATTCGCAGGTTCGGATGCAGGCGGAGAACGTGCCGCCGCAATGTACTCGCTCATCGGCTCGGCGAAGCTCAACGGATTTGATCCAGAACGCTATCTCCGCACCGTACTCGCGCGCATCAACGATCATCCAATTAACCGCATTAACGAACTGCTGCCTTGGGTGCTTTCCAACGAACTCGACGGAACTGCTCACAGGGCCGCGTGATCAGTCCTTATCGAAGTGTCCACCTAATTTTAAGTGGACACTTCGATACTTGAAAAATAAGCGCCACGGCACGGAGTCCAACTCGATATGGCTACCAGGAAGAACACGCCTGCGCTGACAACGAAGAAGAGCATCCACCAGCTCGAGGTTTCGCTGCTCGAAAGCGATCCGGTCATTTGGCGTCGGCTGCTCGTTCCCTCAGATCTGAGCCTGGCACGGTTGCATAAGGTGCTGCAGGCTGCGATGGGATGGGAAGATATGCACCTGCACGAGTTCCGCACCGATCAGAGACGCTTCGGCCTTCCTGAACCCGCGGACCCGTTTATGGAAATACCCGCGGTCGAAGATGAGCGCAGAGCACGCCTCTCCAACGTTCTTCCCACAGCGGGCGCAACGATGACTTACATCTATGACTTCGGAGATGACTGGGTGCATGAAGTCCTATTCGAGCAGCAACTGCTCGCCGATCCAGATGTCGTCTATCCTGCTTGCATCGACGGTCGGCGCGCCTGCCCGCCGGAGGACTGCGGTGGAATCCCAGGATATTACGATCTGCTCAAAGTGCTCGCGAAACCGTCGCATCGCCGCCACAAGGAACTCCGCGAATGGCTGGGCGACGACTTCCTGCCAGAGGCCTTCTCCCTCGAAGAAGTAAACCGCCGCCTCGCACCACCAAAACGCAGTAGAAAGTCCACTTTGGAGTAACCGCAAACGTCAAGTGGTGGCCGTTGGACGCTTACTCTTTAACAGTGAGCAGTTTGTTATTAATATCCTTCTTCATGTTTCATCTCTGAAGGGGATATACCGATTTCGCCTAGATACCCAGCCTGAGATCAACAAATTTCTTATGGAAAACTCAAAAAAAGGTACCCCAGGCTCCCTGGAGGCGGGTAGCTCAGAGGGAGCGATCTCCGGGCGTTAGGATGCGGTAGAAAACAACAATATTCTCCCGATACGGTGCCAGCAGGAATAGAGTTTCGTGACGTTTTCTCATTACTGATTTCAATACGAATGGTTTGCCGTAATGTCTTGAGGATGCCAGTCGATCGACAAGCCGCCTCACTCTGTTGGTATTTAGCACCAAAGTATCTTGGGCTTCGTGTTCTTCACCCATAGATTTCGAGACGACTGGCGAATTACTTGGCAATTAAATCCCAAGTGTAGATATCCTCGCTGGTCAAATCGTTAATGGCCAGCGGTGTGCCGTCCGGAGCGAATCCGATCCAGTTGCTCATGAAGAACGGGCCCTGTTCAACGCCAGCGAGGCTCGCGACTTTCTCCACCGTTCGATCCACCAGCGCCACGCGAAAGATTGCACGGCTTCCGGCGCTGGAAGATGAGAAGTAGACATACTTGCCATCCTGAGACCAGTTTGGATAGATACTTGGCATTTCGGCAAGACGCTGCCACTTCCCGGAACCAAATTCGAACAAGTATAAGTCTTGATCGCCAGCGTGGAGCGCAACTAGAAAACGGCCGTCCGGCGACCAGCGCGGTGAGAAGTAGCCAACGGATTCCGGCACCGTCGAAACCTTATTCGTGTGTATGTCCAGGATGTGGATTCCTCCCGGAGCTGAGACTGTCCATGCTTCGCCAAAGACCACCTTGTTCCCGTCCGGCGACCAGTCGGGATCACCTTCCGATTGGCTGCTGCTTGACAGGAGACGCGTCATCCCACCATCGGCAGGGACAACGAAGATTCGCCAAACCCCGCTAGCGCCGCGCCCCATAAAAGCTATCGTCTGGCCATCCGGCGACCAGCGGGGCATCATTGTTTGCCTGAAACCCTGCGTAAGTTGAAGGCATTCTTTTCCATCCGCGCGGCATCGCCATAGTTCGTTGTCGGCCAGACTTGTGTACGCAATCCATTTCGCGTCTTTGGAAAATGCAAGGGTTCGCGCAGGGATGTCAGGCAATATCGGGACGAATTTTCCAGAGTTGTGATCGTAGCGTACCAGCTTTGCTTTTATATCCTCGGCGCGCAGAAACAGCTTTCTGCCGTTCCTACTGACGAGCGGTCCCCGATAGTTCATCGCTCCGAAAACTAAACGGAAGGGCTGATTTTCCGTGGAAAGCAGAAATCGGGGGCGTTCTCGCTGTGCCCAAATCTGGTAAGCATCTCCTATCCAGGCTTGAAACAGGTAGAACTTCCCATCAGGCGTCCACGTCCCGCAGCATTGGCGGAAGGGCAACCGCGAAAAGAGCCGGTGAGGATTCGTGCCATCGACCGAAACCTCCCATATTGAAGTTTCCTCGGTCTTCGGATCGATTACGCTAAAGCGCAATGTCCTGCCATCCGGCGCCCACCGGAACCAATAGGCATTTCCGGGAACACTGAATAGCCGCTGCTGGGACACCCCTGCCGTATCACTTGAATAGACCCCGCCATTGGCAGAGTAGAGAATCCTTTTTGCATCGGGATACCAGGCAGCGTCGTAGGCCAGAATATTTCCAACCCTCCGTGCGGCGTCGTCTTTGGGCTGAATGTAAACCGGGGCATCTTCGTCGCGGGAGTGTCTGAGGCTTCGGAGAAGCATCGCTTGACCGTCCTGAGACAGGTCGCACAATTCCGGGTTGGGGACACCCGTCACGGCTGCTGTACTCTGACCACCCTTTGCCAGCACCTCCGCAACGCTGTAGCGGCTGTGGTCAAACTGGGGATAGAAGACTCGGGCACCGTCGGTCAGTAGAGGCGACAGGATGCGAGTCTGCGATTGGGTGACTCTGGTGGGATTTGCCACTGTCAGGTCCGACAAACTGGTTCGTAGAGCAAAAGCGGCGGACAGGCAGCAAACGACGATGACGGAAGCCAAGGCTGCCGTTCCGGTCAACCATTGAGATCTGGTTCCAGGGTTCAGTGCGATGAAGGGAGAGACGCCATGACTTTTCCCGACTATCTCCTCTTCTGAAATCCCGTCCGGCATGGATGGAGATTGGGCGGGAATGGCTTCGACCGCATCGCCGTTTGAGACGTCGCCGTTCCTTCGCCACCGGTCAATCTCGTGCGGATACGCAAAAACAGCCTTGCGCTGGCCGCCGGGGATGCGGTGAACAGGCAACCCTCTCTGCTTCTCCCAGCGGATGACGGTCCGGACATCGCGCCCTACATACAGGGCGATCTCTTTCCAGGAGTCCAGCCTGCCATTCTCCGAGCCGCCGTCCGACATGCCATCAAACCTAACCGAATGAAAGGGGTAGCACAACCTGAAAATAGCGGGGAGAGGACTTTGCGATAGGCGAATGTCAGTAAAAACCACCTTCTGTCACTTCCTGCCATGCGACAGTAGACGCCCACCTGGAGTGTACTCCGGAAAGGACACTAGCCAAAGGAGACATTTACTTTCAAAAGATCGTTGGCTGACGGAACTATACGTACATGGTGCTTTAACTCCCTCCCCATAACATCGCGTTCCAATCTTCGACAGGGAGATGGAGTCGTAAGAAAAGGGATTTCCATGAAGAGTAGTAGGATTCGTGGCTTAGTTGTCCTTGACGGCAGTGGCAACTTCTGGCTCTTTGGCGGCAGTAACGGTCTTCTTAACGATTTGTGGAAGTTCAAACAATGGGCGTGGATAAGCGGGACCAACCCCAATAATTGCGGGACCGGATCATTACCGCCCTGTTACCCCTCCGGCGTCTATGGCACACAAGGAGTTCCGCAGCCAGTAATGTTCCCGGAAGTCGCTTTCAGCCCAGTATCTGGTTCGACGCCAGCGTCAACTTTTGGCTCTTTGGAGGCCATGGGTTCAACGATCTATGGCGCTATCAGCCATAGATCGGCGGTTGAAGTGGGCCTGATCGGAAGTGTTTGCCTTTAGGTCGGAATGGGATTTGCCTAGGGGAACCACGATGTCGAAAGTCCCGCAATCTTAGAAAGAATACGTTGAAAGGAGACTGCTAATGATCTGTCTTACCTGTGATAAGCCAAATTCTGCCGGTGTCGCGTTTTGTGAGTTCTGTGGAACGGACTTGCGGCCTAAACTAAGTCCCAGCGGAGAGTCGGTCGCAGCTCGCACGACGCCCGCCCAGTCGACGCCCCCTTCGGCAGCAGAAGTTGCACAGATGGGCAAGTCACTCCTAAGTGCCTTGACGCTTGGAGAGAAGTTTGTCTGCGCTGGAGCAATTGCTGCGGCGTTGGGCTTCTTTCTGCCATGGGTCTCTTCGCCAGATCTCGGCCCGCTCTCAGGGTTGCTCGGCCAGGTGGGTGCCTTAGCACTTAATCACGTCACTCTCTCCGGTGTGGATTTAGCCAAGGTTGTGGGCGCAGTCTACTTCATTTTGTTGGCGGCCATTGCCTCCGGCGTGCTGTTCTACTTCTCGCGAAAGGCTGCCTCCGAGCAGAAACTGCTGATTGGCGGCTTTCAGGTGATGATTGGATCCCTCTTTGGACCGGGAGTTATCGGGGCTCTATTTTTTGTGCCGATGATTCAATCCGTATCTGGGACAGGCATTTGGCTGCTTGGACTGGGTTTCTGCTCCATCGCGGCTGGCGGGTTGATCACCATCGCAACTTTGGCAAAAAGAGTCGGTTGAAGCGACGAGAGAGCGAGGAGTTCGATGTTTTGTCCAGATTGTGGCAGTGAGGTTACGGAAGGACGCAGGTTCTGCGGAAAATGTGGCGGCCAATTGCGTGCGGGCACCGGCGGAAGCAGTGGGGCGACACAGGTCGTTCTGGAGAGTCATGTTGTGGCGGTGGCTCCGCCCCTCCGGCAACCGGCTTCGCCGCTCAGGAAGGCTGCCTATGCGCTGGGCGTTCTGTTGGTGATTCTCGCCAGCGTTGGGTGGTGGTGGTTTCATCGCCCACCGCCGCCGTACAAGGTGCAGGACCCAGGAATTTATCCCTTTCAGAGCGTGAGCGCGGATGGAAAAGCTGGAAAGTGGGGGTTCGTCGACGCCGATGGAAAAATTATGGTTCAGCCAGAATGGGATGCGGTTGCGTGGGAAATAGATATGGGCCATCCGATGGTCTTCAACGAAGGACTTTGCGGAGTCCAGAAGGATGGCAAATGGGGCTATATCGATACCGGCGGGCACTTGGTGATCCCCACCCAATTCGATTCTGTCAGCCCCTTTGTAGAAGGACTTGCGAAGGTCAACTTGGGGAAACAGGTTGGCTTTATCGACAAGACTGGCCACTATGCGATCAACCCGCAATTCGATGACGCCTATTCCTTTCATAATGGATTGGCAGTGGTGCGTGCGGATGGCGGGTGGGGCTTCATCGATAAAACAGGAGCCTATGCGATCAAGCCCAGTTTTCAAACGGTGGATCCGAACGGATTTTGGGACGGTCTTGCGATGGTTTGCCAAGGCAAGTGTGGCTATATCAATCGCGACGGCAAATTCGTAATCAAGGCGCAGTTCGATGGTGAAGGTCCGTTTTCGGAGGGAATGGCGTCGGTCCAGGTCGACAACAAGTGGGGCTATATCAATACGGCGGGAACGATTGTCGTCAATCCCCAGTTTGATCAAGCATCGGCCTTTTCCGGAGGACTTGCGGCCGTTTCCGCTTCCGGACACACAGGCACAATCGACAAACAGGGCAAGTACGTCGTCAATCCGGGGCAATACAATATGGTGCTCACAGAGGGAGGCCCCGAGATGGTCACTTCCAGCGATGGTGTTGGCCTCTTGGGCAGAGATGGCAAATGGATTGTAAAGCCATCCAAAGCGATTTCCTCCATTAGCGCCGTCTTCGAGAAGGTCTTCTATGGAGTGATCAATGGGCAGACTGTCCCAATATCCATGTCCGGCAAGGTGCTAGCCGGCTCCTACAAGGGAGCAATGCTGGATTCACTGGGGCAGGACATCGAGAACGAGAAAAGCGCGCTCGAATCGATCCATATGCTGACCGCGGCGGAAGCAAGCTATTCGAACTCGTACCCGACAAAGGGATTCACCGCTTCCCTTGAGAAGCTGGGACCGGCTCAAGGCACACCGGATGAGAATCGCGCAGGTCTCATTGATGCGGCGCTAGCGACCGGCACGAAAGACGGTTATCAGTTCACCGTACGAATTCCCGACGGGACATCAACCGGCGGGACAAACTTTAACTACTTCATTGAGGGCAAGCCTGCCACTGGTCATGTAGGTCGAATCTATTGCGCCGATTCTTCAGGCACTGTTAACTACGCCTTGCCAGGGAAGGAATGCACGACGACGCCTCCGACTCCGTGAACCCCGGCACTGTGAACAGTGGGGAGAGGGCACCAGCTTATCCCCTGCGGGAACTGTCCCGTCAGTCTCGGGGCAGTCAGTGTATCGGGATCACTATGCGTTGGAGTCCAGGAGGCTTTTCATGAACGTCGAGCACCATTCTCTTCGCCAGCGGATATTTCGTGGCCTTCTGGCCTCGCATTTTTTGCTCTTACTGGCTCTCGTGTTCATTCTTGGGCACCAGACTATTGTGGGGCAGCAGCCCGTTGTCCAGAAGCTCACCCTGAGTCAGATTGAAGGGCTGGTTTCACATGGCGTGCCGGACTCGACGATGAGCGCCCAGATCCAAAAACGCGGGTTGGCCTTCAGCCCCACTCCAGCCCTTATAGAATCTCTCCGCGCCAAGGGTTGCGGCCATTTGACTTTGGCTGTAATCGAGGCATCTGTTTCCAAGGCTTCCCAACCGGTTGACAAGCGTCGCGAAGGGAGGCGTCCTCGCGCCACGCTTGGTGTAGGGATAGTGGACGTCCGCACAGAGCCGGGAAGCGATCTGCTCCTCGACGGCAAGGGAGTTAGGGATGCTGGTCAGGTCAGCGGCGGCCTCGTTCGGCTTGAAGATGTGACTGAAGGCAACCATCTACTGACGGCGAGGAAGGCAGGCTTTCAGGATGCCCATGTAAGCTTCAATTTGCTCAATGGGGAAGACAAGCAAATCTCACTACCTTTGGTGTGGCTGGGAGGCTTTCTCACCGTATCTGCACAACCGACAGAGGCGCAGATACACATCAGAGGTCCGCGGGCCTTCGATGGCAGCATAGAGGACGCGCAATGTCAGGCTGGCAGTTACACCGTCACCTTTTCGGCAGATGGCTACCTAAATCAGACGCGCACCTTCCAGATTGCCGCAGGCGAACATCATGCCGAACATGCACAATTGGTAGTGAACCCCACTTTTATTGCTGGCAGCCTTGCCGATGCGAAGGCCCTGCTCGGCGCCGGCAATCCTGCTGGAGCGATCGAAGACGCTCGCAAGGTTCTCAAGTTGAGTCCAGCAGACCTGAAAGCAGAGGTAATACTTTCCGAAGCTTCCTTTCAAGCTGGAGACATGAATACCTTCGTCAATTCCGGTAGCGGTGCCATCCGTAAGGGGGAAGCAGTCACCGTAATGCTTATGCACGTCCATAACTTTCCGTATCACATGGTTCATGGCACAACGATGACCATATCGGGTTCTGGGATCAATGTGGTGGCTGTCCCCCAGATCAGCAGATGCAAGATACCACCATCGATTCTCTTCAGTCAGATCACACAAGTCGAAGTCCGGCATGATCAGACCGGGTCCATCGAGCTTCACATTTCATATCTTTCGAAACCCCCCGGCAAAAACAAAGGAATTGGTGTGCTCCACGATTTGGATTTTGTGGCAGATGGATCCTCGGTCCGCTCCCAACCCGGTACCACCGTCGTATTTGGCGGAGGAAATACGCAAATTCAATCAAGTGGAAATGCAGAACAGCTTCTCCAGGGTGTCGCGAATCTCATACTCACAATCAAGGGTTAGTCGCTTATGGCTTATTTCCCAGTCAAAGTCTCGTGATTGCCATGCGCGTAATACAGGAGGCTATTTCATGAAGATCGGGAGGTTTTTCCTTTCCCCGCATCGGCCTCTGTGCCTTGGTACAAAGCGTTTACTGGTTCTTCTGACGGTCGCAGTCATGCTTTGGCCCCAAACTACTGCGGGGCAGCAGCCGATCGTTCCGAAGCTCACTCTTAGTCAGCTTGAAAGCTTGGTGTCACACGGTGTGCCGGATTCGACTATGCACATGGAGATTCTCAGGCGTGGGCTGGCCTTCGCTCCCGGTCCCGGCTCGCTCGAATCGCTGCGTTCGAAAGGCGCTGGTTTACAGACATTAGAAGCAATCGAAACGTTCTTCCCAAACTCAACACCTAAGGGTTCCAAATCGCCCGGTTCAGCAGGTGAGGTTTTCCCAAGGAACTTTCCACTACCTACCGGCTATGTCAACGACTTTGGCCAGGTGTTGTCGGCAGAGGCGGTTGCGCGGTTGGATCGCGTTTGCGGCCAACTAGACCACTCCCAGACGAATGCACAGGTAGCTGTAGTGACCATATACACCTTGGATGGGGCGGACATAGCAGCCTTTGCGAAGGGACTGTTTAACAAGTGGAAAATCGGCCCCAAAGGTTCAGACCGTCGCGTCCTGGTGCTGTTGGCGGTGAACGATCGCAAGTATAGAATCGCGGTAGGTCATGGCTTAGAAAGTGCCGTAACAGACACCAAGGCAGCAGAGATTGGTCGTGAGGTTGCTCCTCTGCTCTATGTCAATAATTTTGACGGCAGTGTGACCTTGATTGTCAATCAAATAGCGCGGGTCATCGCCGATGAAGCCAAAGTGAAGCTGGATGATGCGCCGGGACAATTGCCTCAACGCTGAAGCAGATGGTGCAGCTTCGGCGTTTGTGATGTTTACCCTTATTGAAGACCACATCGCTCGCTGTTTATTTGATCGAAGCATGGCCCCAATTTTCTGACACAGGAGCAAGTAGTAAAAGCCATCGGAGGAGATCAGCACTTCCCCAGGTCGTGAGCGCGACCAGCAGGAGGGTCAGGCGCGACAGGGAATTGCTAAACAGCGGCGCGGCCCGAGTCGGGTTTTTTCTGAGCTTCAGCCTTTTCCTGTTCCTGGCAATACTCGGAAAGCCTATCCGCGGCGGCCAACTTATGCGCTGGCGCAAGATGAGCGTAACGAACGGTCATCTTGATGTCTTTGTGCCCGGCGAGCTCTTGCACCGTCCTCAGATAGACCCCGGCCATTACAAGACGCGAGATATAGGTGTACCGAAAGATGTGCCAGGTAATGTCTTTGAGCTTCTGATTCTTCTTTGCAGCTTTCGCCATCGCCAGTTCAAACCAGGCGGAGGTGAAACCGTTGGCTCACCGTAACAAGTGAGGCAGACCTTCGGGGAATTTGGGTTTCGGCGTTCACGCAGTTCCTCAAGTGCCGACACCGCAGCGCTCGTCAAAATGACTATCCAAATATGCCTTGATCGTTTGAGGGGTGACGTTGTCGAGAGGAACCTTGCCAAAGACTGGCAGGAGCTTCCCGACCGTCGAACGGTCGCCGGGGTATGACGCCTTATGCTCTTGGGAGTACACCAAAGCATCTGCCGCGATCTCCTCAAAAAGCACTGCGCGGCGAGCTCGGACCTCCGGCATTTTTGCGCCCATCCGAGCATCTGTCTTGCGACGTTGATAGAGAGCGACAGCGTCCGAACGCCGACCGACCTGCTCGAGGAACCGCTTGCCTTCGATGTAATAGTTGATCCACCAGATGCCGCTTCCGTCCGGCCTCTTGAAGATTCCTTTGATCGCTTTTGGCTTCTTGCCTTTCCCGTTTGCCATCGGCACTCGCCCCTCGTTTAGCTATACTTAACTATGACACCGAAAGCGGGTAGTGGTGGCTGCTGTGGTGGTTGTTCAGATTGAGAAAGTGTGCATCTCAGTGCGTTGCAGTGCAAAACCAAAACTTATAAGTCATTTGTTTACAACAAACGTGAGATCCGATGTGACGCTGTGCAAACAATGAAATTCCCCTGTTAACCGAAGGGTTGTAGGTTCGAGTCCTACCTCAGGAGCCAATTTCTTCCAACAAATTCCGGCATTTCGCTCTTAGGTGGAATATCTCGCGTGAAGTTATTTCCCCATAGGAAATCTCCGCGCGCAGTGTAGCCAGAGTTACGCCTTTCCACTAAGATTTCGCAGATGAGCAAATATAGTTCGGACAAACTACTTACTCGCCGCGATATGCTGCGGCTTTCGGCTGCAAGTGCGTCTGCACTTGGCGTAGGGCTTACGTTTCCAGGGGAGGCTGCGGCACAGCAGCCGGCGCACGGTGTTGGCCGACGGGCCGCGCAGGATCAGGACCTGTATGCGAACCTTTTGCAGACATGGTGCGACGGACTGCTCGCGCATCAGCAGACTGCCATGAAGGATTCCGCACTGTATGGAGGGCTTCTATGCCCGGCCTGCGCGCTGATTCATGGGCGCTGCGGCGATGCAGTCTATCCGCTGCTCCGCGTAGCGCATACGACAGGCGAGGCCAGGTATGTGCGTGCCGCGTTGCTGGTGCATGAGTGGTCTGAGCAGCAGGTGAGCCGTGCTGACGGCAGTTGGATCAACGACGTTACGCTCAGCTCATGGCAGGGCATCACCGTTTTTCATGCCATCTCGCTGGGCGAAGCACTTCATCATCACGGCTCAGTGCTTGATACCGCCACGCGACAACACTGGACAGACCGATTGGCTCGTGCTGCGAAGTTTCTCGACGGCTTCATTACCATCGAAACCGGAAACATCAATTACCCGGTTACGTCGTGCTTCTGCTTTGCGCTGTGCGGGCAGGTGCTGGGCGAGCCGCGCTATCTTGATCGCGCGCGAACTCTGGCCCATACGGTGCTCGATTACTTCACCCCAAACGGTTTTCTCTATGGCGAAGGGCACCCGCTTAAGGCGGTTACGCCTAAAGGATGTCACCCTGTCGATCTCGGCTACAACGTGGAGGAGTCGTTGCCGTCGCTAGCGCAGTACGCGTTGCTGACCGGAGACAAAGCGGTGCTCGAACAAACCGTCAAGGCCATGCGCACGCACATGGAGTTCATGCTGCCGGATGGGGCATGGGACAACAGTTGGGGCACGCGCAACTACAAGTGGAGTTGGTGGGGCAGCAGGACGAGCGACGGCTGCCATCCGGCATACGTATTGCTACGAGCGCACGATCCACAGTTTGCCGAAGTTGCACGGCGCAACCTTGAGCTGATGGCCGCCTGCACGCATGAAGGGTTGCTTTATGGAGGTCCGGACTACTTCGCGCACGGCGACCGTCCATGCATCCATCACACCTTTACTCATGCTAAGGCGCTGGCCGCGGTGCTGGATAGCGGCTTTAACGCTGTGGACGCTCCACATACGACGCTGCCGCGAGACGAGCCGTACGGCCTGCGCTCCTACCCGGAGATCGGCACGCATCTTGCCGCCATTGGAGACTGGCGCGCCACCGTGACTGAATACGACTGGGCCTACGTGGAACATGTTCAGGCAGGTGGCGCATCGGGTGGAGGCCACGTCTCCGGCGGCGCGCTGTCGCAGCTCTACCATCGCGTGCTTGGCCCCGTTCTCGTGGCTAGCATGACGGAGTACGAGATGATTGAGATCTCGAACCAACAGGCGTTCCGCGATGCTCCGCACATGCCGCTCACTCCACGCATGGAGTACGAGGTTGGTGAGACGCACAGCCCGTATACCAATTTGAACGATTTTAGTGCGGAAGTGACCGCAGCAAAAGTCACAGGAGGGATTGATTTCCACGCCAAAGGGAATTTATTGACTGCCGGACGAAAGGCGGTTCCGAGTGGTGATGCCCGATACAGCGTTTCGTATCATCTGACGGATGCAGATGTGAAGATCGTCGCCAGCGCAAGCGTGCCGCGGGTTGCGGGCGGCGAACTGAAGTTTATTTTGCCGGTGATCGCAAAGCGGGGTGAGGCAGTTACGCAGCCCGACAAGGGTACGGTACGCATTGCGAAACGACATGGGGTGCTCTTCATTCGTACGGACGCAGCGAGCGGCTTCGAGGCCGTGCCCAGCGCACGGACGTTCAATCTGGTGCCCGGATTTGAATGCGCTCCTCTGGTAATTCGAATGCAGCCCACGGAGGAGGTGCAAATTCGGTTAGAGTTTGAACAGGGAAGATAGATGAGCCTGACAGAGAACTGCGCGAAAAAGTCGGATGCACTGGAGCGGACCAGGCTGTTTGGCGGTTCAAACTGCCAGGAGCTTGCATGGGTTGCCGAGCGCGCGGTTGAGCAGCACTTGAAGGCGGGCGAGATGCTCTTCTTCTCAGGTGAAGAAGCGCGTGGCCTGTTTGTTGTGGTGAGCGGCAGAATTCGCGCCTTTCAGCATAATGAGGAAGGGCGCGAACAGGTAATGCACATCGATATCGCAGGCGCGACGCTCGCCGATGTTCCCGTGTTCGACGATGGCCCCTATCCCGCGTCGGCCATTGCGGAAGAGGACACGGAGGTGCTCTTCATCGAGAAGAAGGACATTCGCCAGCTCTGCCTGGAGCACCCGTCGTTTGCTCTGCGGGCCCTGAAAACAATGGCCGAGAGGGTACGCAAGCATGCAAAACTTGTTGAAGAGCTGTCATTCCGCGAGGTCGGTCAACGGCTTGCAATTTATCTGATTGGCGAAGCGCAAAAGAAAAGCCTGGATGAAGGCTGCTATGCCAAGTTCCGTCTCACCCTCTCCAATCACGAGATCGCCACGCGCATCGGCACGGTGCGGGATGTGGTTTCGCGCGCGCTGGCCCGTTTGCAAGGCAAGGGATTGGTTCGTGTCAAGGGGCGCGAGGTTGTCGTTCCTGATCTGAGTGCGCTGAAACGCTACGCGGAAAGAAGCCACTGAGGCGGCATATCATGTGGGCGTGCGTCCACACCTGGCAAGCCTCGTAGAAGAGTTCCGTCGGCACGCCGCCGAGACAGCGGTGGTGGAGCATCGAGGAAACAGGCGCTATCGCGTTTCTTACGGCGATTTGGCTCGAATGGCAGGGCGTTTCGCCGCTGAACTCGAACGGCGCGGCATCACGGTGGGCGACCGGGTTGCTCTGTTGGGAGAAAACTCTGCTGCGTGGATCGGCGTCTTCTTTGGTTGCCTGCTGCGCGGCGTCATCGCTGTGCCTCTGGATGCGGCTGGTTCGAACGAGTTTGCCGAACGAATCGTCCTCGATGTTTCGCCAAAGCTGATTGCGGGTGACGCCTCGCTGCTGCAGCAACTTGCGGTGTCCGTGCCGAAGGTGCCGTTTGCTGATTTAGATCGACAGCTACCCCCACAGCCCTTGTTGACTGTCAGCGATGCGGTCTCTGCTGAGACTCAGTTCCAAATCGTCTTCACTTCGGGCACGACCTCGGAGCCTCGCGGCATTGTCCACACGCATCGAAACGTCTTGGCTAGCCTTCAGCCCATTGAGGACGAGATTCGCAAGTATCGGCGCTATGAGCGGTGGGTGCATCCGCTGAGGTTTCTTGAGACGCTTCCGCTCAGTCATGTGTTTGGGCAGTTCATGGGACTCTGGATACCCGTGCTGCTGGGCGCAGAGGTGCATTTCTCCGGACAGCTTGTAGCCTCGCACGTGGTTGAACTGATTTACGACGAGCATATCTCGGTGTTGATCGCTGTGCCTCGTGTCGTTGAGCTTCTGCGTTTGCATCTGCTTGGGCGCATCGATTCACTGACCGGTCAGATGGAGCATGCTTCCGATCTCGCCATTTGGAAACGATGGTGGAGGTTCCGTCGCGTACATCGCACTCTCGGGTGGAAGTTCTGGGCGATCGTTTCAGGGGGCGCCACGCTTGCTCCTGATCTCGAAAAATTCTGGAGCGGTCTGGGGTTTGCGCTGATTCAGGGTTATGGTATGACCGAGACGGCCGCGCTGGTAACGCTGAATCATCCATTCCGCATCGGGCAGGGAACGATTGGACGGACGCTGCCAGGACGTGAAGTACGCATCAGCGACGACGGAGAGATTCTTGTGCGCGGAGACATGCTGGCTCAGGCGACGTGGAGCGGCGGCGCGATGCGGCAGCGCCCCGGTGAGTGGTTTGCAACGGGCGACCTTGCGGCACAGGAAGAGTCAGGAGAGCTGCGGTTCCTTGGTAGAAAAAGCGATGTCATTGTCACTCGTGCCGGAATGAACATTCATCCAGGCGATTTGGAGGAGGCCATGATGAAGCAGTCCGGAGTGCGCGGATGCGCGGTAGTTGCCTGTGAGCTTCAGGGCGGACCGGATCCGGTTGCCGTGGTTCTTGCTTCGGGCAATGATGACGACCTGAATGCTGCCGTCGTGCAGGCGAACCGTTCGCTGGCCGGCTATCAGCAGATTCGTCGCGTGCTTCGCTGGCCGGAATTGCAGTTTCCGTATACGTCTACCGGCAAACTGCTCAGAAAGCAGATAGCGGAGTGGGCTTGCGCGTCGCTGGCAAAGCCGCGCGAAACGGCAGAAGGCGGCAACGACGTGGTGGCTCGCACGATTGCTGAAGTGACTGGCGAGATCGTTGCAGATGGGAATGACAACCAGCGTCTCTCCGAGGACCTGCATCTCGACAGCCTGGGACGTGTCCAGTTGCAGTCGGTCATCGAGCAGCGGCTTGGGGCCGAGCTGGACGACGCGGAGATTGCGGCAGCCGAGACACTGGGAGACCTGCGCTCGATGATCGAGCGGGGGAGTGTAGACAGTTCTTTTGAGGCGGAAGCAGATACGCATCGAGAGCCTGCTGGTGCAGCGAAGCACACACAGGCGACGGCTACATTTCGGTATCCGAAGTGGCCGTGGTCCTGGCCGGTGCATGTGATGCGGGTAGTGTTTTTGGAATTTGTCGCGCGGCCATTGATCTGGCTGTTGGCTGCGCCAGTGGTGAAATATGATGCGGCTCTTCCTGGGGGCCCCGTGCTGGTGATCGCAAACCACGTGAGCGCATACGATGGTGCATTCGTGCTGTACGCGCTTCCGGGGAGGCTGCGGCGTCGTATGGCGGTTGCGATGTCCGGTGAATTGCTTCGCGACATGCGGTGCGGACGAAATCAAGGAAGCATGTTTCTCAATCTGCTGGCCCTGGTTGGATATTGGCTCGCGACTGCACTCTTCAATGTCTTTCCGCTGCCACGAGTGAGCGGCTTCAGACGCAGCTTTGCACATACCGGTGACGCGATGGACCGCGGCTATTCGGTGCTGATCTTCCCTGAAGGCGCGCGGAGCGCCGACGGCAAGCTGCAACCGTTTCGCGCGGGAACAGGCCTGCTGGCACAGGAGTCGCGTGTGCCGGTCGTTCCTGTCGAGATGATAGGCCTCGGCGAGATGCAGGCATCGGGAAGGTGGTTTCGCTCCGGAGAGTTAACGCTGCGCGTCGGGGCAGCAATTCCGATGGACGAAGCCGCCACTCCGGCAGAACTTACCGCGAGGCTAGAGCAGTGTTTTGAGCATCTACGATGAAAGACGGGCAATCGAGATAGACTTGCACAGAGTGAAACGGACAAAACAGGAGACGGTGGGGACCCCGAGCGACAAGCCGCTGTGGGACGAGATCGTCCGCGAGTCGCGGATCATTGCGGCTGTGCGCAGTATGGAGACGCTGGACCAGGCGCTTGACTCGCCGGTGCGCATCGTCTATCTGCTCTTTGGCAGTCCGATGAACATTGCAGGCAGCATCGCTGCGGTGCGCGGGTGCGGAAAGCTGCCGCTGGTCAATGCCGATCTGCTGCAAGGATTTTCGCGAGATGCATCAGCCGTGGAGTATCTGGCCCACTGCGGGGCTGCGGGCATTATCTCGACGCATCACGAGACACTGCGTGCCGCTCGCTCTCGCGGCTTGATGACTGTGCTTCGCACATTCGTGATCGATTCCGCCGCCGTTGATGCCGGACGGCGCTTTCTTGCCAACTTTCAGCCGGATGTCATCGAGCTGCTTCCCGCCATCGCCGCGCCTCTGGTGATCGAACGTATTCGCGCGGCGCATCCAGGCCTTTTTGTGATTGCCGGCGGCCTGTTGAGTGATCTGCACCAGGTGGATGACCTGATCAAGGCCGGCGTGGACGCGGTCTCGCTTAGCGATCCCGCGCTCTGGGTCCTGTAACGCATGGCATGGTTGACAAGCATTTCGGCGCTGGCTAATCTTCAACTTGTAGCGGCATAGTCCAAGAGAGAGCCGCCCCTGATCTGTGACCCGTTGTTTCCAGCTACTCGCCTGTAGCTGGATGCCTGAGGTTGCATTGCATCTGGGGCGGCTTTTCGCGTCTATGCCCGAACTGCAAGGGGGATGAAGATGGACGACCGCGCGGCACGACTGCGGGAGCTGGGACAGGATGGTCAGTGGGACGTGCTCGTGATCGGGGGCGGGGCTTCCGGCCTGGGCGCGGCGGTCGAGGCTGCGGCCCGCGGATACCGTACGCTGCTGGTGGAGCGCGACGACTTCGCCAAAGGAACTTCCAGCCGCAGCACGAAGCTGGTACATGGCGGCGTGCGCTATCTGGAGCAAATGAACGTGACGCTCGTGTTCGATGCGCTGCGCGAGCGCGGTTACATGCTGCGGAATGCGCCGCATCTGGTGCACAAGCTCGGCTTTGTTGTTCCGCTCTACAGCTACTTCGGCGTACCATACTACGGCTTCGGGTTGAAGATGTACGAGTGGCTTTCGGGCAAGCTCTCATTTGGTAAGTCTGAAGTGCTCACGCGCAGCGAGACGCTTGAGCGTCTGCCGACGGTGACTGCGAAGGACCTCAAGGGCGGCATTCTCTATCAGGACGGCCAGTTCGACGATGCACGCTATGCGATTGCGCTGATGCGCACGTTGGAAGATTTAGGCGGCGTGGCGTTGAACTATGCGCAGGTTACGGGGTTACTGAAGCGCAACGAAAAGGTCTCCGGCGTCAGCGTGCGGGACTGTGAGACCGGGCAGGAGTTCGACGTGCAGGCGCGGGCCATCATCAATGCGACGGGAGTGTTTACCGAGCAGGTGCTTCAGATGGACAATCCGGCTAAGGCATCGGTACTGGCAATCAGCCAGGGGACGCACTTTGTGCTGCCGCCGAGCTTCATGCCCGGCGACAACGCGATGATGGTGCCGAAAACCGCTGACGGACGCGTGCTTTTCGCCATTCCGTGGCACCGGCATCTGGTGGTGGGAACGACAGATGTTTCCGTGCCCGTTGGCTCCAGCGAGCCGCGCGCGACGAAGCCTGAGACACAATTTCTGGTGGAGCATATTCGCCGCTACCTTGGCCGCACGGTCGAGTCGCGAGAGGTGCTGAGCATGTGGTCCGGACTGAGGCCGCTGGTTCGGAATGGAAGTGAGGCGACCTCGAAGCTCTCGCGCGACCACCGCGTGATGGTCGCGCCTTCAGGGCTTGTCACGGTGACAGGAGGGAAGTGGACTACGTACCGCAGGATGGGCGAAGACACGATCAACCATGCGGCGAAGGTGGCTGGCCTTGCGCCCGCGCCGTCAACAACTGCAACGCTGAAGCTCCACGGCTGGGTGGAGTGCGGCACGGCTGGGGACGACGAGAGCGAGTGTGTCTACGGGTCTGACCTTGGGGCGGTGCGGGCATTGGGTGAAACAGATCCTAATCTCGATCTCCCGCTGCATCCCGAGCTTCCATACAGGCGGCGCGAGGTGGTCTGGGCGGCTCGGCACGAAAAGGCACGGACGGTGGAAGATATTCTGGCGCGCAGAACGCGGGCACTCTTTTTGAACGCGGCGGCGGCGATGGTGGCTGCGCCCGAAGTCTCGCGTTTGCTGGCGAAGGAACTTGGCCGCGAAGAATCGCTTCGTGTTGCTGACCTCGAGAAGTTTCAGGCGACAGCGCAGGGGTATATCTATCGAGGGTGAGGACAGGTGACCGGTCGTTACCCGACTGTCACCTTCAGTGCGGCTGCGTAATCCACCTTGGGTCGATAGGACTTTGGCAGTTCCACGTGAAGTCCGTCGGCATTCTGCTTCCATCTGAGCTTCTCATCAGTTCCGACCAATTCAACACGTGCAATTCTGCCGGGATTCGTTGAGGCCGCGCTGCCGAGTGACTTCACGACAATAGGCTCCGTAGGCCAGCCGAGAGCGATGGCGTAGATGACGGTGCTCGCCTTGTTGCGTGTGAAGCGGACGTCCTGCGCACCCAGCTTGCTAATACTGTTGCCCTGAAACGAGCCGCTTTTGACGGCGTTAGGCCCTTCGCCGTAGATCTTCCACGGCCGGGTCTCGTAGATGGCTTCGCCGTTCACCTGCATCCAGTCGGTGATGCCGTCGAGGACGGCAATCTCCTTCGTGTCGATGGTGCCGTCCGGCTTGCCCGGAATATTGAGGATGAACGTTCCATTCTTGCTGACGGTGTCGATCATCCAGTGGATGACATCTTGCGGCGGCAGGTAGCCGCCGTACTCACCGGGCTTGTCGAAGAGGCTGCGCCGGTAGTGCCACTGGCCAATGCATGTCTCCGACTGCCAGGGATAGCGCATAATCTCACTGGTCAGGCCACGTTCGTAGTCGGCGACCAGGGCTTTGGCAAGGCGGTCTGGAACCTGCTTGCCGGTCAGCACGGCTTCCATCTTGCCGCTGTGTGTTCCGAGATTGTGATTGTAGAAGTATGCTGCGAGGTTCATTCCGCCCCAGCCAAGCGGCACCAGCGAATTGTCGAAGTAGAGAAGGTCAGGATCGTGCTGGTCGATGAGGTCTCGCGTGCGGTCGTAGAAGTTCTTCACGTAGGAGACATCAGGCAGCGCGTCGAAGGGATGTTTGACACCGTAGATGCGGTGCGGATCGAGCCCCTGCCACCACTGGTCTTTGCCCTCTGTGGCGTATAGCCCACCATCATATGGAATGCCGGCCAGCGGGCCCGCCTTGTCGGCTCCGTGAGCAGTCTGGAACCACCACCAGTTGCGCGCCTCGTGGACCGTCACACCAAACCGCAGCCCCTGCTTGCGCGCCGCAGTCGCCCAGGTGCCGACCACGTCGCGGTGCGGGCCGATGGCGGCTGAGTTCCAGGGTTGGTGTTTCGAGTCCCACGCATCAAATCCATCGTGGTGATTGGCGAGCGAGATGAAGAGTCTTGCGCCTGCTTTCTTATAGCGCGCAATCAACTCGTCTGGTTCCCAGTTCAACAGCGTCCATTGTGGACAGAGGTCCTTGTAGCCGAAGCGAGACTGCGGGCCGTAGTGTTCCAGATGGTACTTGTAGTCGGCTGAGCCCTCTTCATACATCGCACGGGCGTACCAGTCGCCGTATTCTGGAACGCACTGCGGCGTCCAGTGTGCCCAGATTCCGAACTTCGCGTCCTGATACCACTCTGGCGCGTCGTATTGCAGCAGGGAATCCCACGTGGGCTGATACGGGCCCGTGCCTGCGAGGTCGGGTATCGGAGAGTTCATCGGGACGCCGTCAAAGGAGCCGCCCGGGACGGGCAGCGTCGGCGGGTCTCCCCATTCCGTGGGCCGCCACGTTGCTTCGTCGAGTCTCGTCTCGACGATTTTGCCGCCCACGAGCCGATAGAAGACGCGCTCGTGCGGTGGCGTCGCGCAGAACGCGGCATAGTCCTGCGTGTACTTGTTGAAGCCTGTTGGAAGATCCTCGCTCGACGATTGTCCGATGGCTGGTAGGGCGTTGGCTGCCGCTGCGGTTGCAATCAGTTTGCAGAACTCTCTACGCTGCATCAGATTCTTGCTCCTCGACTGTTGGGTTGTGTCGATAAGGTGCACAGCCGGTGGCGGAGCACTCTTCTACGTGGATGCAATTACATCCGGCAACCACCATCTTGTCAACGCTTACAGGAGCGTGGCAGACGATCGGTTTCGGTAGATTAAATCAAGCACCAACCTAGTTGTCGCCACTTTCGCGTTTGTACGGTTTCTGCATCAGGGCGCGGGCTTCGTTGATGGCGCCTTGAGTGTTGTCGTTGGTTTGGATGGCAAGGCGGTATTCATTGACCGCACGATCGCGCTGGCCGGTTACATCGAAGATGCGGCCCAGCTCGATGTGGCTCCAGACCTCAACCCAGCGGGGAACGAGATCGCCGCGCAGCGCATCACGGAAGCTGTTTGCGGCCGACTGGTAGTTGCGCTGCATGAAGAAAACTTCACCGATGCGATAGCTGGCCAGTGAACTGTTTTTGTTGGCGTCCAGCGCCTTCTGGTACTCGATGAGCGCCTGCGTCAGATCGCCTTGCGCGACCTGCTCCTGTCCGCGCAGCACAGCGACGCGGACGGCGAGGTCCGGTGTGCTCTTAAGCAGCCAGTCATCTGGATCGATTTGAATCTGGCGGGGACGTCCGAAGGTCTCGACAGAGTAGTTGGATTCGGTGCCGGTGACATCGACTCGGCGGACCTCGGTCTTGCCGTCGGTCTCGATGCGCAGCTCCACCGGCATCCGGAAGAGGTCGAGGTCCTGCGAGATGGAGCCGACGGTGCGGAATCCCTTGTTATTGCTGAGGCGGAAGACGGTGAACTTATTGGTGAACTGCGGTGCGCCTGTGCCGTCGCACCACTGCGAGAAGAAGGGCACAAGGTTGAGGTTGGACTCAGTCTGGGCAAGCGACTCAAGCTCGGCGGAGCGGATGGATTTGCCGCCATACTGCGTCAGCACGGCGCGGAGGAACTTGTTAAAAGTGTCGTCGCCCATCTCCCAGCGGAGCATGTGGAAGACCATCGCACCTTTTTCGAGCGTCATGTTTTGAAACTGCGGCGAGAACGGGTCGATGGTGGCAAGGCTGGTGAGGGGCTGCGTGTCGTAGGCGAGCGCGGCCGCGGATATATCTTCGATGGCGGACTCGAAGGCGGCCTTACCGGCGGAGTCTCCGAGGTACATCAGCTCGGCATAGCGTGACATGCCGTTGGTAATCCAGGCGTCGTTCATGGTCGCAGGCGAGACTTCGTTGCCCCACCAGAGATGCGCGATCGTGTTCGATATGAGCCGTTGCGCGTTGCGCGCGGAGATGCGGGTGCCGCTGAGGGCGACGATCTCTGGCGCCCAGGCGGCGGTGACGGCGTCTGAGGGCAGCTCGACGAGATTAAGGACGCCTGAGGTGGGCTGGCCGAAGGTGCCGGACATGTAGAGAAACTCGCGCTGCGCGGTGCTGGCGAAGTCAGCGGCTCCGTCCTTGTGCTTGGCTGTGACGAAGACGCGGACGTTGGTCGTTGTCGAGAGCGTGGCTGGGTCGAGGAACTGACCCGCGATGATGGTGCCGGGGAAGCCGGGTTTGGTCCAGTTATAGACGTACTCGGTGCGGTTGCCGGGCAGACTCCTGGGCGCGGCAACACCTCCGCCGGAGCCGACGACGCGCATGTCGCCGGGCACGATGATGTGCATCTCGGCGGTGAAGCGGTCGGTGTAGAGTCCGGTCATGGGGAACCACGCACCTGGATAGAGCAGGATGCTGATCGGGTCGTCAATGGAGGCAAATTTGATGCCGGAGATGGGGCTCGTGTCGGAGCCTTCGAGCGTGCCTGCGTACTGGAAGGTGTAGGTCGCCGTCGTGCCTTTGGGGAGAGGGGCGGCCAGGTTGAAGTGGACAGTGCTGTTGGCGGCCAGACGCTCGGAGTCGAGCGCCTGGCCGCTGGCGTCGGTGACTTTGGTGATCTTGAGGCCGTTGTTCAGCTCGAACGTGGGGGTGGTGAGGTCTTCAAGCGCCGTGAACGTGACGGCGGCAGTAGCTGTAAGTTCGTGGGTGGCTGGCTTCAGCTCGGCGTGGATGACGTAGCCCGTGATGTCGAGCTGCGCGCGCGTAGGCGCTGCCAGGGCGCTGACGGCGAGGAGGCTGGTGCAGAAAAGGATCGCTGCTGAGGTGCGAAGAAGTCGAGCGAAAGAGTCCATGCGGGCTAAAGTCCTCAAAATGATGGTACAGCCGTCAACTGGTTATTAGACGCCGGCAGCCGGGATTCGGCCCTCCGAGGGCACTGGTTGGGGAAGGATCTCTTCGACGGCGTCGGCAACCCGCTGGATGGGGGTGTGGGTGCTGTCGGGGATGAGGCGGCGGCGAACTTCGGCGAGATCGGCGATCATCTGACCGCGCTCGGGCGTGTCATCGAGGAGCTGACGCAGGGTTTCGGCAACATTGGCGGCGGTAAATTGCTGCTGAATGAATTCGGGGACGATGCGGCGGCTGGCGATGAGGTTCACCATGCCGATGGGCAGGTTGCCGTGGGCGTCGAGGTCGTTGGGCGGCCAGATTTCCGGCGGGTAGTGGACCAGGCGCTTGGCGAGCCTGAAGGTGAGCGGGGAGACTTTGTAAACCACAACGAACGGATTGCCGATAACAGCGGCTTGCACCGTGGCGGTTCCGCTGGCGACGACCGAGGCACGGGCATGGAAGAGGGCTTCGCGGGCATCGGAAACCAAGTGCAGATCTTTGAACATCTTTCGAATAAGGTTTGTGAAAATGGATTGGCTGAGCGTAGACGCGACCGGCATGAGGAACTCATAGCCGGGCCCGAGCAGGTCTGCGACTTGCAGCATTGCAGGCAGGTTGGACTCCACTTCCTTCCGTCGGCTGCCTGGGAGCAGGGCAACCCATTGTTTTGCGGGGTCGAGTCCGTGCTTCACGGCGTACTCTTCGCGTGAGATGGTTGGTGTTGGCAGATAGGCTAGCGGGTGGCCGACAAATTCTGCCTCGACATGACGGTGCTGATAGAACTGCGCCTCGAAGGGGAAGATGACCATCATGCGCGTGACGCGCTGCTGCACCCAGCGGAGGCGTTTGCGCTTCCACGCCCAGAGCTGTGGGCTGACGAAGTAGACAACGGGGATATTGAGCTTACGGAGTTCGCGGGCGAGGCGGAGGTTGACGTCGGGGAAATCGATGAGGATGGCGGCATCGGGGCGGCGCTCTTTGATGCTGGCAACGAGGCGGCGGTAAGAACCATAGACACGCGGTGCGTGGCGAATGACCTCGGTGATGCCCATGTGGGCCACGTCTTCAGCGCGAACGATGCGATGCTGGCCCGCTTCTTCCATCTCGCGCCCCCCTAGACCAAACGCAGTGAGGCCCGGAAGCCTGCTGCGAAGCTCGGCGATAAGCTGCGCGCCGTAGTGGTCTCCGCTCGCTTCGCCTGCAGAGAGAAAGATGACCGGGTTGGGTGAGGTTTCGATGGAACCAGTGTAGATTTTTCTGGAGGTGATTGCATGGCTGAGAGAGTGAAGAGGTTCAGGGCTGTGCTCGAGCCGCTCGGGGGCGGACTCGGCTGGGTAGTTGCGCGTGTGCCGTTCGACGTGAAGACGACCTGGAAGAACATGACGCGATTGCGCGTGAAGATCGAGGTGAATGGAGAAGTATTTCGTACTTCGCTATTTCCCGAGGCTGCAAGCGGTGGGCACTTCGTTCTGGTGAATAAACAGATGCAGAAAGCCGCCGGTGTAAAGTTGGGCGGGATGATCGACCTTGCCGTCGAACCGGACTTGGACGAACGAGAGGCGTGGGTGCCTGCGGAGTTGGAGAAGTTCCTGAAGCAGGAAAAGGCTCTTGCGCGGTGGTACCAGAAACTGAGTGAGCCCATGCGGCGGGAGCTTGCGAAGTACATCGATGGAGCAGCAGGAGACGTTGGACGGCGGACGCGCGCCGAACAGACGGCTGAACGCCTGATGCTGGCCATGGAAGGCGAGAAGGACTTGCCGCCCGTGCTGGAGGCGGCGTTTCTGAAAGTGCCTCCAGCGCGCAAGGGGTGGGAGAGGATGACTCTAACGCAGCGGCGACGGCACCTGCTCGGAGTGTTCTATTACCAGGGTCCGGAGGCGAGGCAGAGGCGGGTGCAAAAGGTGGTCGAGGATTGCCTGAGAATGATGCGTGAGTAAGTAACAGCGGATATTCCTATGGGAGAAGCAGGAATGGCGACATAAAAGGGCCGTTCACTGATGCTAGTGAACGGCCTGATTGCATATTTTCCCTCAAATACTGAATCGATCAGTCAGTCTGCACTGAGCGGCTGGAATGCCGTGCTGTCTGCGCCTGCTTCCTGATCTTTGTATTGAAGCTGATAGAGCTTCCAATAGAGACCCCTGTGGGTCAGGAGTTCCTGATGGGTTCCACGCTCACGGAGCTGGCCTTTGTGCATGACCAGGATGGTGTCGGCGGATTGAATGGTAGAGAGCCTGTGCGCGATGAGGATCGACGTGCGGCCCGTGATCATCCGCGATAGGGCCAGACGAACGCGCAGCTCGGTGTCGGTATCGACCGAGCTGGTGGCCTCGTCGAGAATGAGGATGCCCGGCGCGTGGGCCAGTGCGCGGGCGAAGCTGATGAGCTGCTTCTGCCCGGTGGAGAGCGTCGCGCCGCGCTCCTGCACGGGCTCGTTGAACTGTTGCGGCAGCGTGCGGATAAAGTCGCCGATGTTAACTTCGTCGCAGGCGAGTTGCAGGCGTTCGTCATCGATCCATGAGGATCCGAGGCGGACGTTGTCGGCAATCGTTCCGGTAAAGAGGAACGGGTCCTGTAGAACGACGCCAAATCGCTGGCGAAGTTTTTTGAGGTCCTGCTGGCGGACATCGACGCCATCGACCAGAATGCTGCCGCGTTGAATGTCGTAGAAGCGCATCATCAGGCTGGTAATGGTGGTTTTGCCCGCGCCAGTGTGGCCGACGATGGCTGCGGTCTCGTTGGGCTCGATGGTGAAGCTGACACCCATCAGAATCCATTCGATGTCAGCGAAGGTGCGAAGGTCTTCGTCAGAAGCGTTGGCGATGCGGGCGCGTTGCGCGTCGTCGAGCTTCTGATAGGTGAACCAGACATTCCTGAACTCAATGCGTCCTGAGTTGTCGCCTGCGACAGGGTTGGCGGGCGATACGATCTCCGATTCGGTGTCGAGCAGCTTGAATACACGCTCGCTCGCAGCCATGGCTGCCTGCAAAATGTTGTATTTGTCGCTGAGGTCCTGAATGGGGCGGAAGAATCGCTGTGCATACTGGATAAATGCAATAAGCACACCGAGCGTGACGGTGCCGAAGATGCCGGCAATGTGCGCAGAGTGAAGACCAGCAGGCAGCGCGGCAAGGAAGGCCTCGTTGTGCAGCACGGCCCAGCCGCCTCGCCAGATAATGAGCGCAATGGCAGTGGAACTGAGGAACTCTACGATGGGATAGTAAAGCGCGTAGGCAAAGATGGCGTCGGTCCACGCCTTCTTGTTCTCTGCATTCACGGCAGAGAAGTCACCGAAGGCGCGTCGCTCGCGGTTGAAGAGCTGCACCACAGACATGCCGGAGACGTACTCCTGCGTGAAGGAGTTGATGCGCGCGGTGGCGGCCCTCTGGCGTCGATAGCTGTCGCGCACATGACGGCGGAAGACGCGCGTAGCGTAGAGAATGATGGGGATGACGGAGACGGCGAGCAGTGCCAGCGGCCAGCTCATGCGCAGCATGATGATGACGATGAAGGCCAGCACGAAGACATCTTCAAAGATGGCCAGCACGCCGGAGGTGAACATCTCGTTGAGCGCATCCACGTCGGAGGTGACGCGCGTGACGAGGCGGCCGACCGGGTTGCGGTCGAAGAAGGCAGGCGACATGCGCTGCAGGTGCCGGAAGATCTGGCTACGCAGATCGAACATGATTTTCTGGCCCGTCCACTGCATCATGTAGGTCTGAAGGAATTCGAGCGCAAAGGTAAAGAGCAGGGAAGCGAGGTAGAGCGCGCCGATCTGCGCGATACCGGTCATCGCGTGTGGGTTGAGATGGCGGGCAAGCCACGATGGACTGGCCGGCGGCTCTCCGGTCATATAGGTATCGACCGCGACCTTGACCAGCCACGGCCCGGCGACGTCGCTTGCGGCCTTGAAGATAATAGCGAATGCCGAGAGGATGGCCTGAAGCTTATAAGGGCGCAGATAGGTCAACAGACGGCGCATGAGGCGGCCGTCGTAGACCTTGCCTGCTATGTCATCGTCGTGCACGGACTTTTTAGTCCGCTCCTTCTGTTCGCCCTTGTTTTGCTCGTCTGCCATGCGCTCCTTGACATTATTCCAGATGCGCAACCGAGCCATAAGATTCGACGGCTAAAGCAATTATGGAGATACCGTCGAGGAAGCCACGCCAAGCACCGGCCCGGCGTCTTTGCTCTGGGCGAAGACTACAAGGCGCATCGTCGTAGGATTGGCATTCTTCGGCGCCTCAAGAGTGAACACGTGAGCGCCGGAGCTAAGGTCCTTCAGGCTGCCGATATGCTGAAAGGTGCGCACAACGTTCACAAACATGAGGCTGTGGCCTTTGTTTTCGCCGCCGAGAACGTTGGTCGTATCCGAGGAATCGACGAGCGCAGCATAAAGATCGCCCTTCAGCTTCGGCGGAAGCGTGGCAGTCGATACGGAAGCGACAACACGGGTGCCGTCAACGGCAGGTTTAGAGAGCGTCAGGGCCAGCTTTGCGGTGGGAGCCTGGCTTTGAATGGCATCGAGAATGTGCTTTGCGTCGGTCCCCACGAACTGTTTTGTGCCGTCGATCACGATTTGAGGCGTGTAGACATCAGCGACGTGGAGAACGACGCCATACTCTCGCTGGCGCTCAGTGAGCAGTGCCGACGAGAAAGGATCGCGCCAGCCCTGATGGTTCCAGTAATCGACGTGCTCGCTGAGCACAATAATGTCAGCGTTTGGGACGGGCTGAAGCTGATTGAGTTTGGCCAGCAGCGTATCGGCGGGCGGGCAGCTTGAACAACCTTCGGAGGTGAAGAGTTCAACCAGCACCGGCGTGCGCGGCGCAGCTTGGGCGCTTGCAACGTGAACGAGGAGAACAGGCAGAGCCGTAAGCGAAGCGCCGAAGGCCAGCGCGCGAAGCCGAAGCCGATACTTCATGAGCACACTCCCGATACCGTGGTTAGACGTAGCGGTCCTGGTGCAGATTCTTTATTTCGCAAAAACATAGACTGGTCACTTCCTGATGGCTGATTCCGCGACGGCTCGCGCCAACAGCTCACAGATCGCCGATGCCCAGAATAAGGGCAAGCAACGCGATCAGGGCTGCGCTGAAGACAATGGTGCGAACTCTCCCGTCCATAGCTCCTCCTTGCTCCCTGTTGCCGACTCTAGGTTTGATGAAACGATAGTGTCGCGGAATGACGGTCGTCAATCGGGCGAAGACGCAAGCGTGAAAGAATGGAGAAAGGTATTGTCCCGGTGGTCGAACCAGTTGGCGTCTACATCTCGGTGCCGTTTTGCAAGGCGAAGTGCAGCTTCTGCAACTTTGCCTCCGATGCGTTTGGAGCAGAGCGAATGGAGGCGTATGTAGACCGGCTATGTGATGAAATTGTCTCGGCACGAACGAAGGCAGCAAGTGTCAGTGCAACTCTTTCGGAGAAGGCGGATACGGTTTACTTTGGCGGCGGAACGCCTAGCCTGCTGGCGGCGGCCCAGTTTCGGCGGATATTCGATTGTCTGCGAAAGGAATTTGCCTTTTCAGCGAATGCTGAGATCACGTTGGAGTGCGCGCCGGGCCAACTGGCTGACGAGACGCTCGATGAGTTGCTGAAGCAGGGAATGAACCGCATCAGCTTTGGTGTGCAGTCGTTCGTGGACCAGGAAAGCGCGGCTGTGGGACGATTGCACACGCGACAGCAGTGCGAAGACGAAGTTGCGCGTGTGGGTGCAGCGGGAGTCGGCGAAGTGAATCTCGACCTGATTGCCGGACTGCCTTATCAGACGGAGGCGAGCTGGCGCTTCTCGCTCGATCAGGCGATTCACAGCGGCGTGCCTCACCTGAGCGTCTATATGTTTGAGGTGGATGAGGATTCGCGCCTCGGCAAAGAGGTGCTGCGGAAGGGAAGCCGCTATCATGCCGCGGCGGTGCCTTCTGAAGACGAGATGGCCGAGTGGTATCAGCAGGCATGTGGGGTGTTCGAACCCGCTGGCATGGACCAGTATGAAATTTCTAACTTCGCGCACGAGGGCCACTGTTCGCGGCACAATCTGAAGTACTGGCGACGACAGCCGTATATTGGCTTTGGGCTGGACGCTCACTCAATGCTTCCAACCGAGGCCGAAGCCGTGCGATTTGCCAACACGGATGATCTGGATGCTTATATAGGAGGACCGTTTGCCCCGAGAGCCGCGGTCCCTGAGGTTGAAGTCATTAGCACGGAGCAAGCGTTTGAGGAGTCGCTGTTTCTCGGCCTGCGGTTGAATGAGGGCGTGAAACTCGACGGCTTGCGGAGCCAGTTTGGCGAGGCGATGGTGCGAAGTGTCATGCCTGCATTGCTGGAGTGCGAGGGGGCAGGTCTCATTGAGATGAAGGGGCGTCGTGTACGTCTCACAGCACGGGGCCGGATAGTCTCCAATGAGGTCTTCAGCCGCCTGCTGGTTGAGGTTGCAGGGTAGAGTTTCCGAGGGCACATGGACGAAATCATCGATCTGCGAAGTGATACCGTCACCAAACCGACACCAGCCATGCGCGCGGCGATGGCTGCAGCCGAGGTGGGCGACGATGTCTACGGCGAAGACCCCACGGTGAACAGGCTGGAGCGCGAGGCGGCGGAGGTTTTCGGCAAGGAAGCAGCCATCTTTGTCCCGACCGGCACGATGGGAAACCAGATTGCCATCCGCCTGCACACGCAGCATGGGCAGGAGGTTATCTGCGAATCGCGCGCACACGTGCTGGACTGGGAGATGGCGACCATGGCAGCATTTTCCGGCTGTGTGCCACGCACGGTCGTAGCGGAACGCGGCATCCTGACGTGGGACCGGATCAGGCAGGCGATTGCACCGAAGCTGTATTTTCGTGCGCAGACCGGGCTCATCTGCATCGAGAACACACACAATATGGCTGGCGGCACAGTGACGCCGCTGGCCAATCTACAGGAGATATGGACTGGAGCGGACGAGGCTGGTCTTCCTGTACATCTGGACGGTGCACGCATCTTCAACGCCGCCACGGCACTGCGTACGACGGTCGCGGAACTTTCAAGCGGCTTCGATACGGTCATGTTCTGTCTGTCGAAGGGGCTCGGTGCGCCGGTTGGCTCTATGCTCGTGGGCCGCAGGGTCATGATCGAGCGCGCGAGAAGCTTTCGCAAGGCGCTGGGCGGAGGGATGCGTCAGGTAGGCGTGTTGGCTGCCGCCGGTCTGATTGCTCTGCACGATATGCCAGGCAGACTGCACGAAGACCACACCAATGCATGGCTACTGGCTGAGGCGCTTGCTGCGCTGGCGAGCGTCGAGATTGATCCTGCCTCCGTGCAGACGAATATAGTCATCTTCACTCTCCGCAACGGCGGCGACGCAGCGGCGCTGGTTGCCTCGCTGAAACGGAAGGGCGTGCTGGCCAGCGCAATCGGTCCGCACTCGGTGCGGTTGGTGACTCACTACGATGTGGATCGGGCAGCGTGTGAGCGGGCAGTTTCGTTCCTGTTGGACGAGCTGCGGTGAAGCCGGCCGTTACGCTGCGTCACTGGCAACGATGGTTGGATTGGCAGCCAGAAAGACACTGACGACGGTGCCGTGTGCAGCGGTACCAGTGTTACTGGTCAATTCAATCGACCCGCCGTGCTTGTTGATGATGCCACGGCTGACCCAGAGGCCGAGTCCAGTACCGTGTTCTCCCTTTGTAGTAAAGAACGGCTGGAACAGGTGCGGACGGACCTCATCGGAGATGCCTGCTCCATTATCGGCGATGATGACGAGGGCGCCGTCGGGAAGATACTGCCCGGTGTGATTCACGCCCGCGGCCCGTTGTGCGATTTGGATGGTTACTTCTCCGCCTGGCGCAGCTGCTTCGGCAGCGTTGGTAATCAGATTGGTGAAGACCTGCCGCAGTTCAGCAGGATAGGCCGAAACCGCGATGTGTGTGGGGACATCGATGGATACGGTCACGCCCAGATCGGCAAAGCGATGGTCCATGAGCAGAAGAATTTCCTGGAGCATGTCCTTAAGGTCAACCTGGACCGGTGCGCGCGATTCGCGGTAGAGGCCAAGCATGGCGCGGCTGATCTGTGTGACGCGGGCCAACTCCTGCTCGGCCAGGTCCATAAACTGACGAGACTCCTCAACGCTTGCGCCGTTGCGCATCAGGTAGAGAAGATTGGAAACGGAATCGAGCGGGTTATGAATCTCGTGCGCGATTGTGGCAGCCAGGCGGCCGGCGACGGCGAGTTTTTCATTGGCCAATAGAGCGTCCTGCGTGCGCCGCTCCATGGTGATGTCGCGGAAGACGAGGACGATGCCAATGATCGTGCCATGCTGGTTGCGGATGGGCGCACCGCTATCTGCGATATTGATCTCGCTCCCGTCCTTGCGGATGAGGACGGTATGGTTGGCGAGATCGACGATGCGGTCGAGTCTGCGTACCTGTGCAACCGGATCTTCCACAGGCTCGCGCGTACTTTCATGAACAATGCGGAAGACTTCAGCAAGCGGTCTGCCTAGAGCTTCTGCATGGCCCCATCTAGTCATCTCGCACGCCACCGGATTCATCATCTGGATACGGCCGTTCGCGTCGCAGGTAATGACTCCATCGCCGATGGAGGCAAGCGTTGTGCGCAACTGCTGCTCGGATTGATAAATCTCTTCGGCTCTGCGGCCCAGCACTTCCAGTGAAGTACGATATGCGGCAGAGACAGCGTGCAGGCGACTGCGCGTAAACAGGCCAATCAGCACACCGATGGCAAGCGCCAGCACCAGCAGCGCCGCTAGCATGGTATGAACCTGGTGCCGCCAATATGCGATTCGTTCGGCGCGGTTGCGTTCCGCAGTATGAATGATGTTGCCTACATCCTGGCGAATCTCATCCATCAGCTCTTTTCCGTGCAGGTTCAGGTTGACGTCGTTGGTCTTCCCTCCGGCTTCGACGGTTGCGATCAGGGGCAGGGCAAAGGCGTCTCGCCACGTTTGCTGCTTGTTCTGGAGGTCAGTGATGTATTGCATCTCTTCGACGTTGCTGCCGGAGATGTCGTTTAGGCGTTTGAACTCAGCAGGCAAGCGGGCCTCGGCTTCCAGGTAAGGCTGTAGAAACCGTATATCGGAGGTGGTTTCATAGCCGCGCAGCCCGGACTCTTCATCGACGAGCAGTTTAGAGACCAGCGTTGCCTGTGTGATGCGCGCATCGGAGTCCTGAATCAGCCTGACCGTTGCGTTCGCTCCCTGAATCAGCCAGTAGAGCGCCCCCGCCGTGATCAGGAGTGCAATAACAGGCAGCAAAAACACCTGCCGCAGAATGTTATTGAATTGGCTTAGATTCACTGTGCTCTCGTTTGGTGGCGCCATCGGCGGCAGTTGCTGTCTGGAGCAAATTTTCCAGTTTGCTGAGAAGTATGGGAGCGCCTTCGCCCTTGGTCATATACAAATCGACCACTGACAGGACTTCGACCGGAAGACCGATGTAAGCAGAAAGTAAAAGGATTGGAGTGGCCGGTCTGATCTGGCGCATTTTGGCCGCAACCTCGCCCCCGTCCATCCCGGGCATGGAGTAGTCGAGGACAACCGCCTCGACCGGTTCGGAGCGGAAGATGGCAAGTCCATCCGTGCCGTTCGACGCGGTCAAGACCTTGTAACCGGCCCGCTCCAGCAGAATCTTACGGATCCGAAGGCCTACCAGCTCGTCGTCCACACAGAGGATGAGATGAGGTTGCTGTGCCATAGCGTTCCTGTAAAACAACTTCCCTCCAGTATACGGGCCAGTATTTCCCCGCGCTCGTGTAAGGATTCATCGTATGTTTGCAATTCTTCATGCAACTTTGGGTTAACCTGTCAGTAATTTCGAGCAGGAATAGGGGACGCAGACTTGAGTCAGACCATCATTGTGCTGGAAGACGAGCCCGACATCTCCCGTCTGGTGCAATACCATCTGGAGAGCGCGGGATATACCGTTCGACCATATCTGGCTGCGCAGCACGTACTGAGCGACGCGGAGCGGCAGCCGCCCGATCTTTTCCTTCTTGACATCATGGTTCCCGGCGGCGATGGTCTCGACCTGTGCCGCAGACTGCGCCAGAATCCGCTGCTAAGTATCGTGCCCATCATCTTTTTGACCGCCCGGGCTGCGGAGAACGACCGTGTCGCGGGGCTTGAGATGGGCGCCGACGACTACATCACCAAGCCGTTTGCCACGCGCGAACTCGTTGCCCGCGTCAAAGCTGTGCTGCGCCGGTTCGAGCGGCCAACGACTCCTTCCGTGCTCAAGTTTGAAGCCGTGGAGATCGATGCGGGGGCCATGCAGCTTCGCGTCCGTGGAGAGCTGGTGACGACCACCGCGACGGAGTTCCGGCTGCTTGACTACCTGGCCCGCCATCCGGGGCGTGTCTTCAGCCGCGACCACCTGCTCGATGCCGTCTGGGGTGACGCGCGCTTTGTGACTCCGCGTTCGGTCGATGTCTACGTGCGACGCATCCGTGAAAAGATTGAGGACGATGCGGAGAGTCCGCGCTATCTTAAAACGATGCGCGGAGCGGGCTACCGATTTGAGATCCCGAAGACGCCCGCGCAGGTTCCGACTTCGGTTTAGAGGCAGCTTGTGACGCGAGGCCTTTTCTTTTCGCTGTGGATTCGTATTGTGCTTGCTCTGGCCGTTGTTGCCGTGCTGCTGATTTGGCTGGCGCCACCAGGCAGAGGTGAATGGATTGCCTGCGGCGTGTTGCTCCTTGCGTGGGCAGCGATCCATACCTTTTGGGTTAGGCGAGCCATGCACCGGAACATTGCATCGCTGGCGGCTGCGGTCGAGGCCATGCCTGAAAGCAAGATAGCGGAAGAACAGCAGAACTTCAGCGACTTCGACGGTCTTGCCCGCGCACTTGCTGTTGCATCGCAGCGCGTAGAGCGTGCATTGACGGCGGCTGCCGGAAGCCGTCGCGAGTTGGAGGCGATGATCGACAGTATGCAGGACGCGGTCGTCGCCGTGGACTCGACCGGGCGCATTCAGTGGACTAACGAGCACATGCGAAGTTTGTTGCCGGGCAACGCACGTGTAGGCCACGCGCTGGTTGAGATCATCCGCGACCCGGATGTGCTCGATTGTGTCCGCGGCGCGATGGACGAGCGAACGGTGAGCGAGCGACGGTCGAACCTGCTGCTGCCCGGGCGCATCTTTGAAGTGAGTGCCTCGCCCACGCCCGGAGGCGGCGCGGTTGCGGTGCTGCACGATATCACAAGAATTGAACAGGTGGAGCGCACGCAGCGCGATTTCGTGGCGAACGTTTCGCACGAGCTGCGGACTCCGCTTACTTCGATCAGCGGCTACGTAGAGACACTGCTGGACCATGAAACTTCGCTGAGCGCACAGGCTCGAGGGTTTCTGGAGACGATTCTCAAGAACGCCGCACGCATGGGCAGGTTGACCGAAGACCTGCTTGTCATGGCGAGGATCGAATCATCCGACCGGGAACTCCACCGGCTGCCGGTATCGGCAGATCTGTTGGTGCGCGACGCTGTCAGCGCGATGACGGGATTGGCGCAGGATCGCGGGGTCGTGCTGGAAGCAGGCGAAACCACAGATACCGAAGTCATGGCGAACACAGACACCATTCTGCAGGTGCTGAGCAATCTGATCGAAAACGGAATCAAGTATGGGAAGGTCAACAGCCCAAATCGTGCGCGCGTGGTTGTCAGCGCCCGCGACCTGCTACCGGCGGAGACCCCGGAAGGGAAGGCCGCTGTGGAGTTTAGCGTTCGTGACTTCGGCCAGGGGATCGCCTCCGAACATCTGAGCCGCATCTTCGAGCGGTTTTATCGTGTGGATAAGGCTCGCTCGCGCGAGTCCGGGGGAACAGGGCTGGGGCTCGCGATTGCCCGTTATGTCGTCGAAGGTCACGGAGGAACAATATGGGCTAAGAGTGAGTTGAACAGCGGCAGCACGTTCTCCTTCACCCTGCCCAAGGCGCAAAACGTTGCAAACTCATAGTCTTTGCAGTGTTTTCACGATTTGTAACCTTGCTGTAACATTCCACGGTCAAACTGAAAAAGGTCTCAAGGTCAAGTCCAACATGACGCGGGATCGTGGCTACAGCAATCGGAATAGGTATCTTCCATCTGCATGACTACGGAAAGCGAGCCCGGGCCGCTGATGACTGCGCAGGAACCAATGGAAGCAGAGCGCAAGACTGCAATCGAGAGCAGTGCAGATGCATTCGGCGAAGATCGTTCGTCTATTCGCATCTATCTCAGCCAACGCGGAAGCGGCAGGCTGGCGGACAACAGCTTTGCCGCCGTTGTGCTGGCTTCGGCGTGTAGCATCTTCGTGATTGTCCTTTTCATCCTCTTCATTCTGGTGGCACGTTCGCACCTGAGTCTGGTGCAGTTCGGCTGGCGCTTCTTCGCGCATCGGGCGTGGGATCCGGTCTCCGGCAACTTCGGCGCGCTGCCCTTCATTTATGGAACCCTTGCAACGTCCGTGCTGGCGCTGTTGATTGCAGTTCCGCTGGCACTGGGAGTAGCCATCTTTCTCACGGAACTTTGCCCGCGCGTACTTCGTGGCCCGGTTTCCTTTCTTACCGAGCTGCTCGCGGCAATCCCGAGTGTTGTCTATGGTCTATGGGGTATCTTCGTGCTCGTGCCGTTGATGCGTGATGTGGTTGGCCCCTTTCTAACGAAGGCCTTCGGATGGACCGGACTCTTTTCAGGGCCAAACTTCGGTGTCGGCCTGCTGACGGCCAGCATTATCCTCTCTATCATGATTTTGCCCATCGTCTCATCGTTGACGCGAGACATTATGCAGGCTGTGCCGAACAGCCAACGCGAGGCCGTACTTGCTCTGGGCGCTACCCGGTGGGAGATGGTCCGCATCGGTGTTTTGCGCAACGCTCGTATTGGCATTGTTGGCGCGGTCATGCTGGGGCTCGGGCGCGCTCTGGGCGAGACGATGGCCGTGACCATGGTCATCGGCAATAGTCCGACAATCAGCAAGTCGCTCTTTGCACCCGGCTACACGCTGGCCAGCGTCATTGCAAATGAGTTCTCCGAAGCAACAGGAAGCCTTTATTTGAGCGCACTCATTGAGATTGGTCTTGCCCTGTTTCTGGTGACAATCGTGGTTAATACCATTGCGCGACTGATGGTGTGGGCCGTCACGCGCGACTCACCGGCGAGGGTGGGATAGCGGATGAATACTCAATCGCTCAACTCCCGGCAGGGCAACTTTCAGCAAAAACCCACGCGACTTAACGTTGCCCGGCGCACGGCGGCCAACTACTTTATCAGCGGCCTATCCATTCTTGCGACGCTTCTTGTTCTTGCGCCGCTTGCTGCCGTCCTTTTCTATCTGATCTACAAGGGCGCAAGCTCGCTGAACCTTGCCTTCTTCACGCAGATTCCCGCACCGGTGGGCGAGACGGGCGGCGGCATGGCCAACGCCATCATCGGCTCTGGAATCATCCTTCTGGTTGCCAGCCTGATGGGCATTCCCGTTGGCATTGCCGCGGGGGTGTATCTGGCGGAGTACGGCCGAGGCACCATGCTCGGCAATGCAGTACGTTTTACTGCGGATGTGCTCAATGGCGTTCCGTCGATTGTCATGGGCATCGCGGTCTACTCTCTGTTGGTCGTTCAACAGAAGCACTTTTCTGCTTTGGCGGGCGGCGTCGCGCTCGCCATTATGATGGTGCCTACCGTCACGCGTACAACAGAAGAGATGCTCGCCACGGTTCCACATGCGGTGCGCGAGGCTGCCCTGGGTCTGGGTGTGCCGAAGTGGCGGACTGTCCTTTCGGTTTCGCTGCGCACGGCATCGCCTGGAATCATCACCGGCTGTATGCTGGCCTTTGCGCGCGTTGCCGGTGAGACTGCGCCGCTGTTGTTTACCGCCTTCGGCAACCAGTTCTGGAGTCTCAGGATGAACGAGCCCATCGCCGCACTGCCATTGCAGATTTATGTCTACGCCATCTCACCGTATGATGAATGGCACCGATTGGCCTGGGCCGGTTCGCTTGTCCTGATTGTTTTGATCATGGCCTCTGTTACGCTCGTTCGCATCTATGCCAACCGCGGTGTACTCAAGGGAGGAAGCTAGTGGGAGTCGGCATTGTTGTCGAAGATTTGAACGCCTGGTACGGCTCAACACACACGCTACAGGACATCAACCTGCACATTCCAGCCAACCACGCGACCGCGCTGATTGGCCCGTCCGGCTGCGGCAAATCAACGTTTGTGCGCTGCCTGAATCGGATGCACGAGACCAACCCCATTGCACGCGCAACGGGCGTGGTCAGGATGGGCGAGCTTGACGTCTACCGCGACGCATCGCCGGTCGAAATTCGCCGCCGCGTCGGGATGGTCTTCCAGCGGCCCAATCCCTTCCCAACGATGTCCATCTACGACAACGTAGTGAGCGGGCTCAAGCTGAACGGTTTTCGCAATCGCCGTATCCTCGATGAAACCTGCGAGCGTTCGCTGAAGCAGGCGGCGCTGTGGGATGAGGTCAAGGACGACCTGAAAAAGAAATCCGGGGCAAGCCTCTCTGGCGGCCAGCAACAGCGTCTGTGCATCGCCCGCGCTCTTGCGGTCGATCCCGAAGTCTTGTTGATGGACGAGCCCGCCTCTGCGCTTGACCCTGTCTCCACCTCCAAGATCGAAGACCTCATCTTCCAGCTCAAAAGCCAGTACACCATCGTCATCGTGACCCACAACATGCAACAGGCCGCGCGCGTTGCCGAAAACACAGGCTTCTTCCTGAGCGGCAAACTGGTCGAGTTCGACTCCACGCACAAGATCTTCACCAATCCGCACGACAAGCGCACTGAGGATTACATCACGGGGAGGTTTGGCTGATGCGCATCAAATTCCAGCAGAGCCTCGACGGACTGAAGGAGCGCCTCCTCATTATGGCGGGCTTGGCTGAACAGGCTATTCAGCGATCCATCGAGGCATACAGCACGCGCGATGCCAGCATCTGCGAGCTTGTGCTCCGCGCCGAGCCCTCCATCAACCGCCTCGAACGCGAGATTGACCAGATGGCCCTCGACCTTCTTGCCATGGAGCAACCCATGGCCATCGATCTTCGCTTCATCCTTTCGGTCATCCGGATCAATGCGGACCTCGAGCGCGTCGGCGATCAGGCGGTCAACATCGTGGTGCGCGTGCGCGAGATGGGAGCCTTTGCCAATATTGACCTCCCGGTGGACATCCCGAAACTCGCCGCGTTGGCCTCTGCAATGGTGCGCAAGGCATTGCAGGCCTTTATCGAAGGCAACGCCGAGTTGGCAAAGTCAGTTTTGACATTGGACGACCAGGTAGACCAGATGAACGATGCGGCCTTTCGCGCGCTGAGCGCCTTGATCAAAGAAAAACCTGAGCTGACGCCGCAAGCGTTGAACGCACTGATTATTGCCCGTAACCTGGAGCGCGTCGGCGACCACGCCACCAACATCGCGGAAGATGTCATCTTCTGGGTGCGCGGTGCGGACGTGCGGCACAATCCAGTGGATGCATCACTTGGCGATCACATCTAAACCGCAGGGTTCCACCAGATGAGCTTCGGCAGCATCGGATAGTACAACCCCACACGAATCTCCATCGCGTCATCGTCGAGCCGCATCATTCGCGCATAAGCCTCCATCTGCCCTGTGTACTTTGCTTTTTCATCCAGTAGGAACTGGTCTATCCCCTCGCGTCCATGTGTCGAGGTCTTATAGTCCACGATCCACAGGCATTCCGAGCCTTTGAGCAGAGGCTCAGGGCCTGCCCGGAAGATTCTGTCCATCCTCACACTCGCGCGCTCCTCGCGCCATGAGGTCAGGGCGAACTCGCTTGAAGCCTCCTGCTGCGCGGTGAGTATCCAGCGTCCTTCCGGGTTCTCAAGTGCCTGGACAAGTGCAACCTGTACGCTCTTTGTGCGTCGTCTTACCGCAGTCGGCGAGACGCCGTCAGCGCGCAGCACTGCCGCGATTCTCGGCTCCCACTCGGCGATCTGCTGAAGCAAAGCATCCATGGATGTACCTTCTCGTGCGTGCTGTGCCAGCACCTCCAGAAATGCATGAACAGCATTGCCGAAAGCCCGTGCATCGAGCGATCCCTCGGGCCGGATAAAGCGCCTTGCCTCGGATTGTGAATCCGTCAGGTTCGATGTCAAATGCGGAATGGCGCCCAAACGTGCCAGAGGATCAAACTCCAGAGGCAAGCGTCGCAGCATGGGCGCCGCAACAGGTTCTTCAGCAGCGGCCAACGCCAGGATCGCGTCTTCACGATCACCCGAGGCAGACGCGAATTCAATAGGCACGAGGTGTCGTTCCGCGGCAGGCCACACAGCCTTCAAAAGGCTCCCAGCAGGAAGGCTCACTTCGTCTTTTGAATTCTTCTTCGCAACTGCGAACAGATGCAGTTCCTCCTTTGCGCGTGTGCAGGCCACATAGAAAAGCCGCTTCAGTTCCGCAGCTTCGCGGTCAGCATGAACGCCGTTCAGCCAGTCGTTCAGCGATTTCGATCCTTCTCCTTTGCCGGCGATGGGTGCAAGCACGACATGAGCAGAATCATCATCCGATGCAAATTCGTCCCACGTCAGAAGCTGTCTTGTCGTTCTTCGCGGAGGCTTTTCCAGAGCGGGCACAATCACCACGTCCCACTCCAAACCCTTTGCGCTGTGGATGGTCATCAACTCGACGGCGTCGGCGCCGGAGTATGCCTGCGCAAAGAGCTTGCTCATATGCTGCTTCAGGGCCGTCGGATCGACCGTGCCTGTTCGTGTTTCCAGCTCGTCGAGCAGTTGCAGATAGCGGCGCGCATTCGCCGTTTCGTGAGGAGCCAGATACGCATCGCCCCCAAGCGACCGCCAGGTTCGTTCAACGCACTCCGCCGTCGTCATCGCCTGACGCTGTTCCCAGGCCGCTCGCAAAACAGGCCACAGCCGCGTCAGTCTTTCGCAGCTCTTCTCACTGAGCAGATGACCACGTTCGGCAATCACATCGCCCATCGCGCGTTTGGCACACGCAGGGTCGTCCGCACCGGCCAAAATGTGCAACTCCGCCAATTCAAGCCCGCACCACGGCGCGCGCAATACAGCCAGCCAGGCAATGCGGTCTGCTGGATGCAGCAGAGTCCGCGTCAGCGCATAAAGATCGAGCACCTCCTGCCGCTCCCCCAGTTCTTCGATGTCCACTGCGCGATAAGGGATTGGGCCTGACCCATCGGTCTTCTGAAACTCGGCAATGATGTCGGCAAGCACAGTGCGACTGCGAACCAGAACAGCAATCTTCCAGGGCTCGCTGCGGTCTTGCGGAAGTGGCCTGGTACGCCATCGCTCGATGATCTCGCGGATGGCCTGTGCATTCGACCTCGCCTGCGTCTGTTTGCTCGCTCTCAGGTGGTTCCCGGACATGTCATGCCCGTGCCACACAAGGTCAAAAGTGTCCGTGGCAGCGCGCACCGGGGCCGCCTCCACATAGGGAACCTCTTCCGGAGATGCTGCGTTTGCCTCGCGTGGAAATAGGAGCGCAAAGTCCCGATTGAAGGCGTTGACAAGGCCCTCCTGCGAGCGAAAATTGGCGGTCAACTGTAGCCGCCCGACAGTCAACTGTCCAAGTTCTCCGGTCAACATCGTTCGTACGAATCGTTCCACGCGAGCTTGACGAAACAGGTAGATGGACTGCTTCGGATCGCCGACAAGAAACACGGTCTGGCTCTGCCCATCCCAACCCTGTGTCAGCAGCTCGATCAGTCTGTACTGGCCCGTCGAGGTGTCCTGCATCTCATCGACCAGCAGATGTTGCAATCTCATACCAAATGCGGCGGCCAACCCTGCCGAGGCATCCTCATGTTCGAGCGCCGAGGCAGCCAGTAGCCCCAATTCGACAAAATCGCATTCGCCATGCTCAGCAAACACGAGTTGCAACTCCGCCAGTGCACGGCTTAGCACGCGGATAAGTGCCTTCGTCACGACCCATTGTTCGTCAGGATATTTAGCAGGCGGCAAACGAGAGACGCGCCCGATCTCCAGGAGCAGATCGTCTCTCCCGCGCAACTGTTCGTGGATACGTTTCAGCCGGGCCTTCTGACGCGGCTCGATCTCAACGCTCAAATGGTTTGGGCTTGTGGTCCCTCGCCATTTTCCTTCGTTTGTCACAAGCAGATGAATCAGCGCGCGCCAGCGTTCAATATCCTCTGGCTTCGCTAGAGGAGCTTCGTGAACTCCGGCACAGACGGCGAGGGGAGACGGTCCGCCCTTATACCCATCTGCGTGGCCCATCTCTCCAGCGAGAGCCGCGAGTTCATTAAGAACATCTTTAGGAAAAACAGACGAGAGCCGCTCCAGTCCAGCACGAATCATCTGTTCCAGCGTGTGTTGCAATCGAGGGTATACCGCTTCGTCAAGGCGCACGTCATCAGAACCGGTCCCCACTAATGGCAAAAAGTCACCCCATTGGTTCCGAAGCTCAAGTATCTCGGCCAGCAACGTCTCGCAGTCACGCAGGTTCCCATCACGATGCAATAGCAGCGTCCGCAGAGCGCGGTCCAACTCTTCATCCTGGCCGCCAAGCTCCATCCATGTTCGCCGTGCTGCTTCGCTGTACAGCGCCGACGCCTCTTTCACCGGCGACAAGCCGCCGCCGCCGCCTGACAGCACAGGGAGCGACTGCGCAATCTCCGCGCAGACAGAGTCGATGGTGCGAACGTTCAGCCTGTGAGGATGATCCAGCAACTGCCAGCCCAGATGCGCATCGCGCTGCAACACCGCCTGTGCAAGCGCACGGGTTTCACGGTCGAAGTCATTCTTCGATAGGTCCGGTTCCGCCGCGCGCCGTAACTGCTCCGCAATGCGGCCACGCATCTCCGCTGTTGCCTTGATCGTGAACGTGATGGCGAGGACCTGTTCCGGCTGCTCGACGCTCTCGTCGGCAAGGAGCTTCAGAAACCGCTGGATCAGCAGGCCCGTCTTGCCTGAGCCTGCGGGTGCCTCCACAATCCATGAGCGGTGCACATCAAGCGCCTGTCTGCGTGCCTCCCAGTCGGACAGCGCGGTCTCTGCTGACTCCGTGGAAGCCCGCTTCGGAACGAGATACAACTCAGCCAAGCCCGCCTCCCGTAGTCAACACATCCTGCTCCTCTTCAAACTGCGTGGTGTCCAGTCGGCACAGTATTCTCTGCGCGCACTGCTCGCAGGTGGAAGGGTACTTTTTAGGAGCCACCCGCGCTTTTCCGGCGTAAAAATCCTCTGCCAGGTTGTCGAGCACGCGCCGCCATTCGTTCGCCTGATCTGCAAGAGAGGCTTCTTTCATCGGGCGAGTTTTAGATAGCGCGTTTTCAGTCGTGCAGTATCCGGTCAGAGTGAGGTCCTTGCCCGGGCGCACTACACCAAATGCAACACCCTGCAACCGTGCAGGGTCCGAGAGCGTGGCATAGAGAGGAAGCTGCGGCTCATCCGGTCTCTCGCCAAGCCACGCATTCGTCGTAACCTGACCAGTCTTGTAGTCAATCAGCAACTCTCCACCGTCAATCTCGTCGATGCGGTCGATCCGCACGCTCAAGCGGAGCGGCCCAACGTGAACATCGTCAAAACTCTTTTCGCTCTGGCTCACTTCAAATGAGCTGCGACTCAGCTCCAGTTCAAGCCACGGCCTCAACAATCTGCGCAGCCGTTCGTGTTGCACATGAAGGTAAGCAGCATCCCACGGAGTGGCGCCGGACGGTGCGGCCTCCTCCAAGCCTCGCTCGATTGAGCGATCCAGCAGCGCATCGCGCTCAGCTTCGCTCATCGCCTTCAGCGCGTGTTGCGTCTTCACTTCATTCCAAAAAAGTTCAAGGATGTGGTGTACCGCCGTGCCGCTTTGTCGCGCATCCATTCCCGCTTCGTCGGGTTCCAGCTCGGTTGACCACAATCGTTGCTCTGCGAATGCGCGGAATCCGCAAGCCGCCTGTAGCTTCAGCAAATACGCGCCACCGTGCGTGACGCAATCCGGGGGCGTCTGTATCTGTGCGGTATCTTCGACCGTTTCAAGTGCAATGACAGGGAGGACAGGTTCTGCACCTGCCAATGTTTCAACGTCCGACTCGTCCAGCCGCAAGCCTGCAAGTGCGGGGGACGGTCGTTGTTTACCCTCTTCGCACTCGACTGCGAAGCTGAAGACGGCCGTGTCTGCGCCGGCGGCAATGCGCTCCGTAGTGCGTCTGGCATCGTCACTGTCGCGTGCCACGTCTGTTCCCGGCATCCCCAGGTCACGTTGCAGACTCCAGGAAAGCAGGGGATTGGTGCGGACGGGAACAGGCCAGTTGAGGTCTCCAACGCCCAGAAACCACATCGCGTCAAACACTGAACCGGCCGCTTCAAACGCACCCATCACCTGCACGGGAGCATCATGGGACTCCGGCGCAAAGAGGTCCCGGTGCACAATCTGTTCCAGCGATGCCAGCGCATCACCAAACCGAACTCCACCTCCCAGGAAATCAAGCGTCGCCAACTCATCAAGCGCGCTCTCCCATTTCTTGTGCGCCTGAAACTCCACGCTGCTGCTCGTGGAGGCTTCCCAACGGGCGGCCTTTAGCCACGCCCGCATTCTTTCCGTCCACTCTGTGTGGGAGAGACGGTCTCGTCCGTTTAGGATCGTTGCCGCATTCTGCCGCATCGTTTGTAGTGCAGACGGCAGGGAACCAAGTTTCTGCCGGCAAGGCGACCTCTCCGCAGCCGCGCTCAGCCAGTTCAGCGAGACCTCCGGGCGCAGACGCCGTTCTCTGCGCACTTCAAAGGCATCGAACTCTGCGCGTGTGCCTCGCTCGCCAGCGGACATCGCAAAGTACGGTGACAACAGCAGCTCGCTCACCCGGTCGAGCTGCAGTGGTCCCGCCGACCATCGCAGAAGATCAAGCGCCGCTTTCACCAAGGGGACCCTCGCCAGAGGCGTGCCAAGCGAGAACTCAAATGGCCACTCGCTCTCCGGAGCCAGAATGTTCAACATTTCAGGTGCAAGCACCTCGCGAAAGATTCGGCCAATCTCCGTTCGTCGCTTTTCGAGAGAGGGAACAATCACGGCGATCCGCGCATCGGGTCTTTCCTCAAGAAGACGGCGGGCCCATCGCGCCGCCGCGTTGATCTCGTCCAACTCGTCCGCCGTATGCACCAGCAGCAAGCTCTTCGTCGTCGCTGTCAGTTGCAGTTCTTCGATGCTCGAACCCGCTGTGCGAATCGCATCGACAAGCGCACTCTGCGCAGGCGTCAGGCGGTCGAAACCAACCAACACCACCTCGCTAATCCCGAGATGCAGATGCCCGTCATCTGTTGCACGGCGCAATCTCTCGGCAAGCTCAGCACGGGACAGAAGACCCTCGTCTCTGCATCTACGCTGAAACTCAGAGGCCCAGCGTTGAAATGCCCGCGTGTCTGGACTTGGTCCTCCACGAAGCCGCTGCTGACCGTTGTACGCGCACAGTCGCTGCCATGCATCCGCGGCGATCGCGGCAAGCGAACCAGTCGAACGCAGGCTGCGCCGCTCGGGATCGTCCTCCACGATGCGTTGCCAAAGCGTGTGCTCCTGCGTCTTGTTCAGCAACAGTCGAGAATCGCGGCCATCGAGCAACAGCCTGCGCCACAAGCCTGCCATCCATGCGTCCCACGCAACAATCTCCGCAGGCTGCCACGTAGGTGCGCCCGACAGTCTGCGATGTCGGTCAAACGCAAGCCCAAGAGTTCGTGCCGCTCGCTGATTGCCTGTTACGACGAGCGCACCACGGCCCAGTGCAGCGGCAATCTCGTCTGGCAGTGGGTCAATACCATCCATGTCAACGTTATACGCCGTGCTGTTCTGGAAAATCGGTCATCCGCTTTGTCGAAGAAGAAGACATGCTCATCGTTAGTAATGCCAAAGCGGTCAACAGCGGTAGAGCGAGCGCCACCTGCAACGATCCCGTGCCTGTAGACACGATGCCCATCAACCACGGGAGCGCAGCCGCGCCCAGCCCCGAGACCGCGAGCACGATTCCAGCCTGTCGTGCCGTCGGGCTATTGGCCATCAGAAGGGCCCATGTCGAAGGAAAGAACGGAGCCAGACTCAGTCCCAGCAGCACGGAGCACGCTGCAATCAGCAGTGCGGAATGCGAGAGCGCCAGGCCTGCCGTGAAGATGGCAGTCAGCGCAAGACCCCAGCGTTGCACTGTCCTTTCGCCAACACGCAACATAATTGCCGAAGCCAGCGCGCGACCCACCGTCAACGACATCCAAAGCAGCAGTGTCGTGTATTCGCTGATGACCAGCGTCCTGCTACCGTAGCGAAGCGCAAAGGTTGTGAGCCAGCCGCTCAGGCACGTCTCCAATCCTCCATAAAGAAATAGCAGCCCGGCGAAGTACAGATATATTTGCGCACCGAGACCCGATTGCGTCTTATCCGACGTAGCTGTACCGGGAGCAGTCCATTCGAGTTCTTCCGCCGCGCCTCGCGTCTCCGCCAGCAGCGCACCGGCCGCCAGCACAAACGTGCCCGCGAACCACTCCAGTAGATGGCGCAGGGTGAAATGAGGGAGCAGCCACGCAGCCAGCAGAGCCGACAGCATCGCACCCAGGCTGAATGAAAAATTCAGCAACGACAGCGCCGACCCGCGATGCACCGTGAATCTGCGCCCTGCAAGTATGTTGGTCGCCGTAATCACCTGTCCGATTCCGAAACCGGCAACAAACAAAGAGCCGCATCCTACGGCCATACTGGGCGCAACGGCAAAGCACCAGAATCCCGTCGCGCCGGCCGTAAGCCCCACCAGCAAACTGCGTCGCAGGTTGCGCGAAACACTTACCCCTCCCACAAAGGCGCCGCAGAACTTTGCCAGCATCAGCACACCGCTCTGTGCGTCGTTGAGCTTCCATTGCGTCGCCAACAAGGGCAAAATCGGTCCAAGCAGTGCAGTGCCCAGCCCGGCCAGCAGCAGAGCATAGTGCATCAGGCCCAACGATGGAGCAACCTTCGTCCGTTCGCGCAAACCAACCCCCGCCGCATCAAGTCTCACTCAACAAGTATCATCGACGAAGGAGCTTCTTTCGTGTTGCGCAGATCGATATTTCTTGTTCTTTCTCTCTGCCTTGTTGCAGGATGCCGCAAAGCACCGGCCCCGGGCACGCCATCGTCCGCATCAGCCGCCCACAAGGCCTTCATCCTTCGCGGCACCGTCGTCAGCACCGACGCCACCAGCGTCATGCTCGACGGCGAAGCTGTCCCCGGATTCATGGACGCGATGACGATGCCTTACAAGCTCAAAGACCCCAGCATCGTCAGCGAACTTCACACCGGCGACCGCATCACGGCCACCGTTCTCGCTGACCAGGACGAAGCCGGTTTCCACAACGTCGTACTCGACGACATCGTCGTCACCGCGCAGGCGCGCCCCGACTACAAGCCTCCGGTGCAGTACCACGTCCCTTCGCCTGGAGACGCCGTGCCCAACTTCACGCTGCTCAACCAGAGCGGACGTACCATTGACTTTGCCGAGTTCAAAGGCAAGGCACTTCTCATCACGTTCATCTACACGCGCTGCCCGCTGCCGGACTTCTGCGTGCGCATGAGTCACAACTTCGCCGACATCGACAAGGCGCTCGCCGCCGACCCCGCCATCTACGCGAAGACTCACCTGCTCAGCATCAGCTTCGACCCCACCTACGACACGCCGAAGGTGCTGCGCAGCTATGGCGGAGCCTACACCGGCCGCTACACGAAAGAAACCTTCGCGCACTGGGACTTTGCCGCGCCCAGCGAAAAGGAACTTCCCGCCATCACTCAGTATTTTGATGTAGGCGTCACTCCCGGCGATAAGAAGACCCTGAACCACTCGCTCTCCACCGTACTCATCGGTAAAGACGGCAAGGTCGTTGCGTGGTATCCATCGAATGAGTGGAAGCCGGAAGATGTCGTCGCCGCAATGAAGAAAGCCGCCGCAGCCTGAAGGCCATCGCGCAATCGTCCCTGCTCACGTATCCTGAATTCTGCCCGCACTCAAGGAGTCTCCGCACCATGGCAAAACTTACCCTCGGCTTCGGTGTTCTACTGATCATCCTTAGCCTCATCGGTTACATCGGAACCGGAAGCACGCATCCAACTGCGCTCATTCCAGGCGGCCTCGGCATTCTCTTTATCTTCTTCGGCGTCATGGCCAACAGTGAATCGCTCAAAAAGCGGATGCTCTGGATGCACATCTCGGTGACGCTCGCGCTGCTCGGTTTCCTCAGCATGATTCCTGCTCTCGTCGATCTGGTTCGGCTTGTGCGCGGTGTCTATTTTCCCTACCCCGCGGCTGTCGAAGAAAAGTCGGTGATGGGCTTGCTCTGCCTGCTCTACGTGCTCGTCTGCGTGCGTTCGTTCATCAATGCGCGCCGCGCTCGCGTCTCATAGGCTGCGCCTGCGCAGAATTTGCATCTCCTCCTTCGCCGCACTCATCCGATACCAAGCAGTGTAAGCAGGTATGTGCAACTGCGCCCTCGCGGCACAGATTGTCATGCTTTTGTTCGGCGGCAATTTACTTGTCGTCGTTGAAGACTTGCCAGCGTAAACTGCCTATAGCGATATGGCTTCGTATGGCCCATCCAGTTTCGGCGGAGGCATGAAGGCGGTGGATCGGCCAGCGCGCGGCCATGGCCGCGCAGGCGCGTCCGAGTCGGGTTCGCGCCCCAAGCCGAAGCTCAAGAAGGTGCTGCCGGAGATCTGGAAGCTCGTCAAACCGCGCCGCGCGCTGCTCGCGGGCAGCTTCCTTCTCATGGTCATCAACCGCCTTTGTAGTTTCGTTCTTCCCGTCTCATCCCGCTATCTCATCAACGACGTGATGTACCGGAACCAGATGCGGTTGTTGCCTTGGATCATCGGCGGTGTTGCCACCGCGACCTTGATTCAGGGCATCACCTCCTACTCGCTCACGCAACTGCTCTCCAAGGCCGGTCAACGTCTCATTGCTGAACTCAGAATGCAGGTACAGGCCCACATTGGCCGCCTGCCTGTAGCCTTTTATGACGAGAACCGCACCGGTACCATGGTCGCCCGCATCATGACCGACGTCGAAGGCGTCCGCAACCTTGTCGGCACCGGGCTGGTTGATTTTGTCGGAGGCATCCTCACTGCCATCATTGCCTTCTTCATCCTCATCCGAATTAACCCGCGGATGACCGGACTGACATTCGCCATCCTCCTCGTCTTCGGCCTTATCCTTCAGCGGGCATTCAAGACCATCCGCCCCATCTTCCGCGAGCGCGCAAAGATCAACGCCGAAGTCACCGGACGCCTCACCGAATCGCTCGGCGGCGTCCGCGTTGTCAAGGGGTACCACGCAGAAGCCAGTGAGGCTAAGGTCTTCGCGGGCGGTGTTCAGCGGCTGCTCGAAAACGTGATCAGCTCTCTCACCGCACAGTCGCTCATGACGCTTTCCTCGACGGTCGTCCTTGGAATCGTCGGCGGCCTCATCATGTACCTCGGTGCCAGGGAGCACGCCGCGGGCCGTCTCAACGTAGGCGGTTATGTCGAGTACACCATGCTGCTGGCGTTCATGGTTGCGCCCATTGTTCAACTCGTCTCCATTGGCACTCAGCTTACCGAAGCACTTGCCGGCCTTGACCGCACTCACGAAATTCTCTCCGAAAGCCAGGAAGACTCCGAGCCGACCCGCACTCACAACCTCGCCACCATCCACGGCGACATCGCCTTCCGCGACGTAACCTTCGCCTACGAACCAGGCAAGCCCGTCCTGCACGGCATCAGCTTCGAATCGAAGCCCGGCACCGTCACCGCGCTGGTTGGCTCGTCAGGCTCAGGTAAATCCACCATCATCTCGCTTATCTGCGCCTTCCACACAGCCACCACCGGACAGGTGCTCGTCGATGGCATCGACCTCGCCACCATCCGTCTCAGCAGCTACCGCCAGCAACTCGGCGTCGTGTTGCAGGAAACCTTCCTCTTCGACGGCACCATCCGCGAGAACATTCTCTTCTCGCGCCCCAACGCTACCGAAGAGCAGTTGCTAAACGCATGTCGCATCGCCCGCGTGGACGAGTTTACCGAGCGTTTCCCGGAAAAGTACGACACCGTCGTCGGCGAGCGCGGCGTCAAACTCTCCGGCGGCCAGCGCCAGCGCCTCTCCATCGCCCGCGCCATCCTGGCCGACCCGCGCATCCTCATCCTCGACGAAGCCACCAGCTCGCTCGACTCCGAATCTGAAGCCATGATTCAGCATGGCCTCAGCTACCTCATGCAGGGCCGCACGACCTTCGTCATCGCGCATCGCCTCTCCACCATCCGCCGTGCCGAGCAGATACTTGTCGTCGAGCATGGCGAGATCGTCGAGCGCGGCAACCACGAATCGCTCTACGCCCTGGGAGGCCGATACTACGATCTCTACACCCGCCAGCACGGCCTCGAAACCAACCTCTTCCTCGCTCCCGGCGAAGGCGATAAGATCGAAGACCCCGAAATATCGAAGGTCTAGCGCTCCACACCCAACTGCGTCAGCAGAAACGCATAGTCAAACGCAATCTCCTTCAGGTAGTCATACCGTCCCGAAGCCCCGCCGTGTCCTGCGTCCATATTGATGTGCAGCAGCAGGGGAGTGCCGTTCGTCTTCAGCGTCCTCAGTTTCGCCACGTACTTGGCAGGTTCCCAGTACATCACCTGCGAGTCGTTCAGGCTGGTCTTCACCAGCATCGCCGGATACGCGCCTGCCCTCAGGTTGTCGTAAGGCGAATACGAGCGCATATACGCGAACGCATCCGGCTCATTCGGATTGCCCCACTCCTCGTACTCACCAACGGTCAGGGGCAGGGAAGCATCGAGCATCGTATTCATCACATCCACAAACGGCACATGCGACAGCACCACGCTGAACAGGTCAGGCCGCTCATTCACGACCGCGCCCATCAGCAAACCGCCCGCGCTCCCTCCTTCGATCGCCACACGGTCCTTCGCGCCGTACCCTTCAGCAACCAGGTATTCAACCGTAGCGATAAAGTCCGAGAACGTATTTTTCTTCACCTGCATCTTCCCGGCATCGTGCCACGAGTCGCCCAACTCGCCACCGCCCCGAATGTGCGCATAAGCCATCACCACGCCGCGGTCCAGCAACGACAGCCGCGACGCGCCGAAGCTTACCGGCAGCGGATACCCATACGAGCCATACCCATACACATACAGCGGATTGCTCCCGTCACGTTTGAAGCGGTCGCTCCGGTAGACCACCGACACCGGCACCTTCACGCCATCGCTCGCCGTCACCCATAGCCGCTCCGAGCCATACCGCGCGCGGTCGAATCCTCCCGGCACCTCCTGCTGCTTCAGCAGCTTCGACGTGCCCGCATGAATGTCGTAGTCGTACACCGACGCAGGCGATACCAGCGACTGGTATGCATACCGAAACATCTGCGTATCGAACTCCCGGTTCACCTGCGCTCCCGCACTGTAGGTCGGCTCAGGAAACGCAATCTCCCGCGACTCACCCAGCCCGCCGTCCGCGCCAATGAAGTCCACGGTTAGCACCGGAAGCCCAAGGCGCCTCCGCGAACTCACGCAAAATGATTGAAATACCTCAAAATCTTCAAGTGGAACATTGGGATCAAGCGAAACCAGTTCCACCCACGACTCCCGCCCTCCTCCGTCCACCGGAACCGTGACCACGCGAAAGTTCTTGCCCGCGTCGTTCGTCCGTATGTAGAACAACCCATCACGGTGCTCGACGTAATACTCCTGCTCGTCCACACGCGGAGCAATCACCAGAAACACCCCACCCGGAGTCGTGGCATCCAGATAGCTGCACTCGGTCGTCGTGTGACTGCCGCACTCCATCAGCAGATACTTTCCGTCGCGTGTCTTACCTACGGCCACGTTGAACCGCTCATCGCGTTCCTCATACACAAGCGCATCGTCCGCCGCCGCGTCTCCCATCCGATGGCGAAAGACCTTGTTCTGCCGCTTCGTCACCTCGTCCTCGGTCGTGTAGAAGAGCGTGTGCGAGTCCGCTGCCCAGGCAATCGAGCCCACGCGCTCAGACGTGTCCGCAAGGTCGGCACCAGTCGTCAAATCACGAACGTGCAGCGTGTACTGACGAAAGCCCGTGTTGTCGGTTGTGTAAGCGAGCTTCTTGCCGTCCGGGCTGACGGTCATCGCGCCAAGCGCCATAAACGGCTGTCCCTCAGCCAGCTTGTTCACATCAAGCAACACCTGCTCCGGCTCTGCGTCGTCATACGCAGGGCCTGTGGCGAGCCGGCGGCAATAGATGGCGTACTGGCTACCCTCGACGGTGCGGGTGTAGTAGTACCAACCACGATCGCGGTAGGGAACCGACTCATCCGTCTCCTTAATGTGCGACAGCATCTCCGCATAGAGCTTCGCCTGAAGTTCCTCAGTCGGCTTCATCACGTCCGCGGTGTAGGCGTTCTCCGCCTCCAGATACGAAATCAGCTCAGGCGCGGACTTGTCCCGCATCCAGCGGTAATCGTCTTCAAGCGTCTGGCCGTGAATCGTCGTGGGAGAAGGGACTTTACGGGCAACCGGGGGCGTCACAGCAGTTTGCGTCATTCCATCAAGGCTCCGTAGCCAGAATACAGGGCTAGGTGGAACCATGCAGGGCAACCTTCGGGCCTTCCACATGCACAAAATGAAGTAGACGAATGTAGGCCGGATGAGACTACACTAGTCCGCCAAAGGAGTAAGGGCCATGCAATGCATCCAGAGGCGAGTGGCAGTCTTCAGCGCGGTGATCGTATTTTTCCCCGTAGTTCTGTTTGCCCAGATGGACTCCGGGATCATGCAGGCATCCAACGGCCAGTCACTCCCGCCGGGCCAGCAGCCTGCGTCCATGCAAGACTCAGGCCCTAACGCAGGCGATGTCGGACAGTCGGTCAAGGACAGGATGTTTCTGCGCGGCGCAACCGAGGCAGGCATCGCAGACGTGAAGTTCAGCCAGCTTGCCATGGAGAAGACTTCAAGCGACGATGTCAAAACCTTCGCCCAGACCATGGTCGACGACCACACCAGGCTCAACCAGAACCTCGCTCGCGTCGCGGACTCCATGGGCATCACGCTGCCGAAGCACATGAACAAGGAGGACGAAGCCCGGTACGCCAAACTCCAGTCGCTCTCCGGCACCGACTTCGACACGGCCTACCTGACCCTCATGGTCAAAGACCATCACCGCGCCATGCGCGTCTTCCGCATGGAAGCCAACACCGTCAACGATCCTTCGCTGCGCGACGCCGTAGGCGACGGCGAGCACGTCATCCACGGCCATCTCGTCATGGTGAACAAACTGGCGCGCGAGAAAGGTATTCCCATGCCCGAGCACAAACAGGGGCCTCCGCGAACGCATTAGGAAACCTCCCCGGGTATGCTACAAACACAGCTTCACAGGCTGCGGAAAAGCCCTTTGGGGTTGCTTTTGGGGATGAACGTGGGGCTTCAGCCCATGAAAAAGTCACCAAATACAAGGGGCTTTAGAGGGTGCTGAAAAAGTCAGTTTTGCTTAAGGGCACGGCTTCAGCCGTGCCGCTAACGCTGCAAAATCAACGCGGCTTTAGCCGCTGAGGTACGCTTTCTTCCCGGCGAGACACTTTTTCATCACCCTCTTTAGC
>NZ_DASUBE010000066.1:0-75281 GCF_035763405.1 Edaphobacter sp. | reverse complement strand
CCCTCCGCACTGCTCTCCCGCGCCATCTCCAGCAGCCGAATCACGCGGTACGCATCCTCCGGCTTCACCGCCAACTCTGCCGCACCATTAATCGCATCGCGCACATTGGCGTAGTACAGACGATAGTCGCCATGCGCGGTCTTGATCGGCTCTCTGACCAGCGTCCCCGGATGATTCACGTCAGGAGCGACCGTCAGCACGCCCCAGTCACTCTCCGGCTCGCCCAGCCAATCGCCTTCGCCCATCCGAGGCACCTTCGCTCCGCCGACCAGCGCAGGCTCCTGCGGATCGAGCCCGTACTTCTTGAAGCTGCCTTTCGTCCCATGCAACAGAAACCGCGGCGCAGCATCGCACGCCAGATAGCTGGCGCGGCAGTGCGCCAGCAGCCGAGGATAGTGCAGCGTAATGTCGAACGCATCCTCTATATCGGTATGGTCGCGGTCCTTGCGCACGCTCGCCGTAATCGCCTCGGGCACACCAAACAGCGCGAGCGCCTGATCGACCAGATGCGGCCCCAGGTCGAACAGCATCCCATTCGCATCGTCGCCCGCCTCCTTCCACGTGTTCTCGCGCGGCGTCGGACGAAACCGGTCGAAGTGCGACTCATACGTCACCAGCCGCCCCACGGCGTTCGACTCAACCAGCCTGCGGAGGGTCAGAAAATCTCCATCCCACCGCCGATTGTGAAACGGAGCCAGCACCAGCCCCTTGGCTCGCGCCATGCCCGAAAGCTCCTTCGCCTCCGTGCTGGTCGCCGTAAAAGGCTTATCGACGACGACATGCTTGCCCGCCTGCAAAGCCTTTTTGGCAAGCTCGAAGTGCGTCGCATTCGGCGTGCCGACAACAACAAGCTGCACCGCAGCATCGCTCAACGCCTCGTCAACCGACCGCAGAATCCGCGTCTTCGGATACGCCTTTGCAGCCTCGTCGCCCTTGCGCTGGACAATCGCCTCCAGCCGCAGCCCCGGCACCGCACTCACAAACGGCGCATGAAACACCCGCCCCGCCAACCCGAACCCAACGACCGCAACCCCAATCTCCCCGCTCATCCTCAACTCCTCGAAATTGCTTTCAGAGCAGGATATATCCGCCGGTACTCTTCGTAGGCGGAGTTCATCGCCGCAGCATGCTCAGGCGCAATCGTCGCCTTCACCCGGATCGTCGCAGCGCACGCCTCTTCAACGCTCGCCCACGCGCCAATGCCCGTTCCGGCCAGCAGAGCCGCGCCGAACGCGCCACCCTCCTCGGCCTCCAGCAATTCCACCGGATGCCCATACACATCCGCCTGAATCTGCCGCCACAGCGGCCCGCGCGCACCGCCGCCGCCCAGCCGGATCGTCTTCACCGGCACGCCAAGTTCCGCGAACAGCGTCAACGTATCTCGCAGGCTGAACGCCACGCCCTCCAGCACCGCCCGTACAAAGTGCGCCCGCGTATGCGAGGCTGTAATCCCCACAAACGCCGCGCGCGCCTTCGGGTCCAGATGCGGCGTGCGCTCGCCAAACAGATACGGAGCCCACATCAACCCCGCACTTCCCGCAGGAGCCTCGGCAGCCATCGCGACCAACTCCTCGTAGCTCTCGCCCGGCGAAAACGTATCGCGGAAGTAGCGCAAACTCAGCCCCGCGCCGTTCGTCACGCCCATCACATGCCAGCGCCCCGGAGCACCATGGCAGAACGTATGCAGCCGTCCCAGCCGGTCTTTGGCAGGCGTATCGGTCGCGGCAAACACCACACCGCTCGTCCCAATCGTTGCCGACACCGACCCCGGCGCAAGAATTCCCATGCCCACCGCGCCCGCGCCCTGGTCTCCCGCGCCCGCAGCAACTGGCGTACCTGCAGCCAACCCGGTCGCCGTCGCGCCAACGTCGCTCACACGCGCGCAGATCTCCGGCCCTTCAAACAACCTCGGCAGCCACGCCATCGGAATCCCCGCCGCCTCCGCTACCTCCGAAGACCAGCGCCGATGCGTCACATCCAGCAGCAGTGTCCCGCTCGCCTCCTGCATATCGATCGCAAACTCGCCCGTCATCCGGTAGCGCACGTAGTCCTTCGGGCACAGCACATGCGCAATCCTGCTGAAGATCTCCGGCTGATGTTCCCGTACCCACAACAGCTTCGTCAGCGTAAAGTTCGGCAGCGCAGGATTGCACGTCAGTTCAATCAGCCGCTCGAAGCCTATCTTTTCCGTCAGCCAGTCGCACTCGGGCTGCGTGCGTTGGTCGCACCAGATCAGCGCTGGCCGCAGCACCTTGCCGTCCGCGTCCAGCATCACGCAGCCATGCATCTGTCCGGTCAGGCCAACGGCCTCAATCTCCGCGCCCGCCAGTCCGCTCGCGGCCATCGCTCCGGCAATCGCCTCACGCGCCGCGCGCCACCAATCCTCCGGCTCCTGCTCCGCCCAGCCAATGTGTTCCGAGCGAATCGGCGCGTGCTCGCTCGCGCACGAAGCCGCCACCCTGCCTGCGCGATCCACCAACACCGCCCGCGTTCCGCCCGTCCCGACGTCCACTCCCAGAAACATCCGTCACCTCTACTAAATCGATTCAGTCTGTAGCTTATAGCTTACATAGTCTGTCACTCTGAGCAACGCGAAGAATCCCTGCATTTTTGCCCGTAGCTGCACGTACCTCGTTTTAGCAGCATTCCGCAGCAAACAGATCAGGGACCAAACTTAGCCCCAGAGACTTTTTGAAGCCTTCCTCTCGATACCCGCATCATAAACAGTGCAGAGATGATGCCCAACCCGTGCAATTCTGTGCATCGGCCAATATCCCCTTCAATGAATGCAAACGATACAGGTAACATCAACTATATGAGGAAGAGCAAGCCAGCATTTTTGGCCGGGAGCGTCTCTCTGGCAGTTGTCCTTTGCCTGCTCGCCACACCGGGCAAAGCACAGGCCCCGCACACGCCGGCCAGCGGCACCAGCACCGCGACTGAAAGCTCGCCCATCGCAGGCGCGCAGCAGCAGCTTTACACCGCCTCTGGTCAGAATGGCGCGCAGGCAAACCATGGTTCCTTCAGCGGCAGCGTCGTCGCGGGCACGGCTACAGAAGGTGTGCTCGACCTCTCGCTCGATGAAGCCATTCATCGCGGTCTCCAGCAGAACCTCGGCCTCATCCTTCAATCTTCGGCAGAGAAGAACGCCTCCGGCCAGCGCCTTGAAGAGTTGCAGGCGCTCTTGCCCACCGTCACCGGAGCGGCGGCCGTCGAAGTCCAGCAGGTCAACCTTGCAGCCTTCGGCCTGAAGTTTCCCGGCCTCCACCCCATCGTTGGCCCGTTCCAGACCGTAGACTTCCGCGCCTACCTGACGCAGAACCTCCTCAACGTCTCGGCTCTCGAAAACTACATCGCTGCCAAACACAACTTCAACGCCGCGCACCTCACTGCGCAGGACGCCCGCGACCTTGTCGTGCTCACCGTCGGCAACGGCTATCTGCTCTGCATCGCCGACAGCGCCCGCATCGACGCTGTCACCGCCGAGCTGGCCACCTCAAAGCTCTCCCTCGACCAGGCCACCGCCGCGCACGACGCAGGCACCAGCCCCAAGCTCGACGTGCTCCGCGCGCAGGTGGACTACCAGAACGAGCAGCAGCGCCTCATCTCCGCAAAGAACGAGTACGAGAAAGACAAGCTCGCGCTCGCCCGCGCCATCGGCCTTCCGCTCGACCAGCAGTTCCGCCTCACCGATAAAGTGCCCTTCGCTGCGCTCGATGCCACCGATCCCCAGACCGCCTTTGCCGACGCGCTCAAGTCCCGCAAAGACCTCGCCGCTTCGGAGGAGCAGGTCAAAGCCGCCGCAGCCGAAAAGAAATCCGCCTGGGCCTATCAGCTTCCCGTCGCCAGCTTCGCGGGCGACTACGGCGACCTCGGCGAAACCCCAGGCCATTCGCACGGAACCTTCACCGCCACCGGCCAGGTGACAGCGCCCATCCTGCAAGTTGCCAAGACGCGCGGGCAGGAGCAGGTCGCCGCCGCGCAGTACGACTCTGCGCGAGCCAAACTCGCCGACCAGGCCCAGCAAGTCAATCAGGACATCCGCGACAGCCTGCTCGACATTCAGGCCGCCGCCAAGCTCGTCGAAGCCACGCGCTCGAACGTAGAGCTGGCCAAAGAGGCGCTCGACGAAGCACAGCAGCGCTTCCACGCAGGCGTCTCCGACAACCTCCCCGTCTCGCAGGCGCTGGCCCAGACCGAGCAGGCGAACGACCAATACATCAGTGCGCTCTACCAGCACAACGTGGCGAAGCTCGCCCTCGCGCGCGCCCTTGGTACAGCCGAGACCAACTACAAAGCTTATCTTGGAGGAAAGTAACCTTGTCAGACGAAACCAAGACTCCCGAAGCGACCCCCAAAGCTGAAGAGATACAGGAGAAAAATCCCCGCCGCAAATTCATCGTGCTCGGGGTCATTCTTCTTTTGATCGTAGGCGCGGGCCTCTTCTACTGGCACTCCACCTTCACCGAAAGCACCGACGACGCGCAGGTCGATGGCGACATCTATCAGGTCAGCTCCCGCGTCGCCGGACAGGTCATCAAGGTCTACGTCGAGGACAACCAGAAGGTCGAAGCCGGCCAGCTCCTCGCCGAGATTGACCCCAAGGACTATCAGGTCGCGCTCGAACAAGCGCAGGCCAACCTTGCCAGCGCGCAGGCGTCCGCGATTCAGGCCACCGCCAACGTGCCCATCACCAGCGTCAGCGCCAACACCAGCGTCGCCACCACGCGCACCGACGTAGACGCCGCCGAGGCCGCCGTCTCGCAGGCACAGAAGCAGGCCCAGGCCGCCGAAGCACGCGTCGAGCAGGCCAAAGCCAACCAGACCAAATCCGACCTCGACGTGCAGCGATACACCCCGCTCGTCCAGAAGGACGTCATCTCCAAGCAGCAGTACGACGGGGCAGTCGCGCAGGCCGCCGCCAACAAGGCCGGTGTGCTCGAAGCCGAAGCGCAGGTCATCGCGCAGCGCGCCGCGGTCAGCCAGGCTCTCCAGCGTCTTGCCGCGTCGAAGTCGCAAGCCAGCGAATCCGTCAAGAATGGCCCCCAGCAGGTGCGCGCCCAGCGGGCCCGCGCCAACGCCGCCCTGGCCGAGGTCAAACAGGCGCAGGCCAAAGTCGATCAAGCCGTCCTGAACCTCAGCTACACCAAAATCACCGCGCCAGCTACCGGCATCGTCAACAAGAAGAACGTGCAGGTAGGCGCAAACCTTAGCGTAGGCCAGGATCTGCTGACCATCATCCCGCTCAACGACCTCTGGGTCACGGCCAACTTCAAAGAGACCCAGATTGACCGGATGCACTCCGGCCAGCCCGTCACCATCGAGGTCGATGCCCTCGGCGGCCGGAAGTTTCACGGCAAAGTCACGCAGATCGGCGGCGCCACCGGTTCGCGCCTCTCGCTCTTCCCACCCGAGAACGCCACCGGCAACTATGTCAAGGTGGTTCAGCGCATTCCGGTCCGCATCGACTTCACCAACCTGTCCCAGGAGAACTCCGACCAGAAGCTCCGCCCGGGCTTCTCCGTCGTCCCCGATGTCCGCGTAAAATAGCGGCCCGCCACCTTCACCGCAGCCCGGATGCATCCCGCATCCGGGCTGTGTATCTTTAACCCAAGACGCGCATCCAGCCGCCCGCTCCGCTCATCTACCTTATAGAGACCCCCATGCCGATCGCGCTCGAATTCTTCGTCCACTACGCCTACCCCATCATCTTTCTGTGGGTACTGGTGGAGCAGATCGGCATCCCTGTCCCCAGCATTCCAGTCCTTCTCACCGCTGGCACGCTCACGGCGACCCACCGTCTGCATCACGGCCCAGTCCTGCTCGCGGTCATCGTCGCATGCCTCATCTCCGACAGCGCCTGGTTCTATCTCGGCCGCCGCTACGGCAACAGCGTCTTGAAGCTCCTCTGCCGCCTCTCGCTCGAAGCCTCCACCTGCGTCAGCAAGACGGAGAACTACTTCAGCCGCCGCGGCGACTCGACCCTGCTCTTCTCAAAGTTCATCCCCGGCCTCAGCACCGTCGCGCCGCCCATCGCCGGACAGATCGGCACGCCCTACGCGCGCTTCTTCCTCTGGGACCTCGCCGGGTCCATCCTCTGGGCCGAGGCCTTCATCCTTGCCGGACGCTTCTTCGGCGACATCGCCAAAAAGAGCGAGCGGTTCTTGAGCTGGCTCGGTCACTTCGCCTTCATCATCTTTGTCGTAATGGTGCTTGGCTTCCTCGCCCGCCGCCTGTGGAACCAGCGCAGGTTTCTCGCGCAGGTGCGCGAGATGCGCATCGACCCCGAAGAGCTGAAGTCCATGCTCGACGACGCGGAGCGCAACGGCAACACGCCGCCCTTCATCGTCGATCTCCGCCACCCGCTCGACTACCTGCCCGACCCGCGTGTCCTGCCGGGCGCGCTCCGCATCGGCCCCAACGAGGTCCGCGAGCACTCCGAGATCATCCCCCGCGACCGCGACGTCATCCTCTACTGTACCTGCCCCAGCGAAGAGACCAGCGCCAAGCTCGCCATGCAGCTCCACAAGATGGGCATCTACCGCGTGCGCCCGCTGCGCGGAGGCTTCGACGGCTGGAAGCACGCCGGTTATCCGCTCATTGATTACGTCACCGACGAACCCCACGCCGCCGTGCAAAAAATCCTTCCCACCACCACCCCCGCCCCATCCGCCTGATCCGGGTGCCCCATCTTCGCGACGGCTTCATCGTCGCTAAGGTGGGGTCGTCACACCGCGACGCAACCAGACTCTCCTCGAACATGCAGGCACCTCCATCAAGGTGCGCATCCAGCGAGGAACGCGGCCACTACGTTTGACAACCTCTACTCCACAAATGTTCCCATCAAGCTTCCGATCACGTCATTCTGAGCGCAGCGAAGAATCTCCGCATTTCGCTTGTGCCGGCCACAAACGCTTGGGTGCCCCATTCATGCGCAGTCTCATCGCGCATGAGTGGGAAGGCACACAGTCAGTGCGCCTGCTTTTGTCTTTTTAGAAAATCACCCACCCATCATAAAGTTCACCGTAATCGTCGTCTCAACCGCAGTCGGGCTCCCATTCAACAGATAAGGCTTGTACCGCGCCGCACGAATCGCCTCTACCGCCGCGCCGCGCAACATCTCCGGCCCGCTCACCACCCTCAGGCTCTCAATCGCCCCAGCCTGCGAGATCACCGCCTCCACAATCACCGTTCCCTGAACCCCCGCCGCCCGCGCAATCGCCGGATACACCGGGCGAATCGGCGCCAGCAACATGCCATCAGTCACTCCTTTTGAAATGCGCACCGGCCCCGCCGCACGCGCGGGCGCAACTGACACGCGCGGGCCATGCCCATCGCCCACCGCGAGCCCCACCGGAACCGAATCCCCCATGCCGCTGCCAAAAGGCATCGCAGCCATCGGAGGAGCATCTTCCGCGCTGCCTTGCCGCGGTGCAGCCGTAGGGAACCGCAGCGCCTTCGTCTCAGCAACCGGCGCGGACGCCGCAGCAGACGCGGCATGCTGCACCTGCCGCTCGCGAACCGGCACCGGAGCCTTCCGCATCACCGGTATCCATACCGGAGGCGCAGCAATCTTCACCGTCAACGCTGCCGGATGCAGCATCGGCAGCGTCATCGCCAACACCGCCAAAACACACTGCACGCCAAACGCCCCACCGAACGCCCACCGCTTGGCTGTTGGAACCCGCGCCACCCGCGACGCAACCAGACTGTCCTCGAACATGCAAGCACCTCCATCAAGGTGCGCATCCAGCGAGGAACGCGGCCACTACGTTAGACAACCTCCACCCCACAAATGTTCCCATCAAGCTTCCGATCACGTCATTCTGAGCGCAGCGAAGAATCTCCGCATTTCGCTTGTGCCGGCACAAACGCTCGGGTGCCCCATCCATCGCGCTTTTGCGATGGGTGGGAAAGTATGCAGCACAACCCGCCAGCCGTTGCTTTTGCCGTTGCTCGTTTTGCAGAAACATTCCGCCGCGAACCCTTCCGCAAACCCCACCCACTGAGCGATGATGAATCACCATGCAAGTCCAAACCCAAGCCGGGACCCAGACGCGCACAGCCACACCCGTGCAAACCAGCGCACCCCCCACCCGCGTCCTCTCCATCGACGTTCTCCGCGGCATCACCATCGCCTTCATGATCCTCGTCAACGACCCCGGCGACTGGGCGCACGTCTACTCCCAGCTCGACCACTCCAAATGGAACGGCTGCACCCTCACCGACCTCGTCTTCCCCAACTTCCTCTTCCTCGTCGGCGCGGCCATCATCCTCTCGCTCAACTCCCGCCTCCGCCGCGGAGAGAGCCGCCGCGCCCTCGCCGGCCACATCGTCCGCCGCGCCGTCATCATCTTCGCGCTCAAGATGTTCCTTTCGGCCTATCCGCACTTCCACCTCACCCACCTCCGCATCTATGGAGTCCTCACCCGCATCGCCATCTGCTATCTGGTCGCCGGATTCATCTGCCTCTACACCCAGCGTGCGCGCAACCTGCTGGCCATCGCGGCCGCGTTGCTCGTCGGCTACTGGGCCTTGATGCGCTTTGTCCCCGTCCCCGGCTTCGGCGTCCCCACGCACCAGATACCGCTGCTCGACCCGGAGCGCAATCTGGCCGCGTGGCTCGACCGCGGCATCAGCGCCTTCACCCTCCGCACCATCCACACCGGAGTCCTCTATCAGCACACCCACGACCCGGAAGGCTTCCTGAGCACCATCCCAGCCATCGCCACCACGCTGCTCGGAGCAGTCGCCGCGCTCTGGCTCAGGCGCACAGACGCACCGGAGCCCCTCCGCATCACCAAAGCCCAATGCCGAAATGGCCTGCTCGCCGCCGGAGTCGCAGGCATCGCTGCGGGCCTCATCTGGAACCCGTGGTTCCCAATCAACAAGAATCTCTGGACCAGCTCCTACGTCCTCTTCGCCGCCGGGTGCTCGCTCGTGGGCCTGGCCGTCTGCTACTGGCTCATGGACGTCAAGCGTCTCCACGAGACCAAGGCAGGGAAGTGGCTCACCTGGCCCTGGCTCGTCTTCGGCTCGAACGCCATCACGGTCTACGCGCTCTCCATCCTGTTCGTCGAGACCATGATCTGGATCAGGATTCCATCCAGCCTGGAGAAGAGTGGATACACCACCGCATGGCACTGGGTCTACCAGAACCTCTTCGCCCGCACCCACTCCACCGAGCTGACCTCACTGGCCTTCGCCCTTGCCTTCGTAGCCCTCTGCCTCATCCCCAACTGGCTCCTCTGGCGCAAACGCATCTTCATCAAGATATGAAGCCCCTACGAACAGACGTGTCATCCTGAGCGCCGAGGAGAACTCCCATAGATGATCTTCCCGCTAACGCAGCCCGGCAGTTTTGCGAGACATAGATAACTGTTGCGCACCAAAAAGCGCCAAGGGCGCGGCATATACCAGCCTGGGCCGAAGGCCCAGGTCAGCAGTTCCACAAAATCGAGGGCTGAAGAGGGTGCTGAAAAAGTCCGTTTTGCTTAAGGGCACGGCTTCAGCCGTGCCGCAAGTACCGCAAAATCCGCGCGGCTTTAGCCGCTGAGGTACGCTTTCTTCCCGGCGAGACACTTTTCAGCACCCTCTTTAGCCCCCGGGTCGTTCCGCACAAGCTGCCGGATGGCTTTTTCCACAGCCTCTTTAGCCGGTGAGAGAATACTCGCAGACTTAATCAGACCTTCCCTAAGCATAAAACCAGCGATGATCGTTCTGAGCGGGGCTCCATTGATGCCAGGTTTCGCCACCTAAATCCAAAAGAGAACATCCCCATCGACCGGTATCGTTTGCATTTCCATTCCGTAGCGAAGCGAATCTGCTGTTCTCCGGTCATCCCACCGATGTCAACCCCTCCTTTGAGCCAAAGCCAGCCATCTCATTGAAACAGCACAACATTTTCCCAATCGAACGTGGCGGTCGAGTTTCCCTCCCTGAGTTAAAATTGAAGTAGGAAGAAGGAGACGAATCCAGCCCTTTTTGTTGTCATTCCCGAAGGGAATCCGCGTTCCGCATCGGCCCGCGCGCCCACAACCAGCCATAACCCCTTTATTGGAAGGACTTTACATCTGCCCAGCCCGACGACCCCAATAGAATCAATACTTTACCGGCACCCCAAACCAAGGTCCGAACATAAGTCCTTTGTTTAAAGGACTTTGCACAAAAAAGTAGGGGAGGGGGTACCCCTACTTCGACTCGCCGCTCAACGCACGAAGGTGCGCAGGAAGATAAGGCCTCACCAGATATTGATACGCCGCCCCGCCAGCGACACCACCCAGCAGCGGCCCGACAATCGGCACCCACCAATAATTCTGCGGAGAAGGAAGCGCCGAGCTTCCCCACCCCGAGAAGAAGCAAAACAGCCGAGGCCCGAAGTCGCGGGCCGGATTGATCGCCCACGCTTCGAGATAGCCCATCGAAGCGCCGATCAGAGCCACCAGCAACCCGATAATCAACGCCCCCGAGTTCGCCCCGGGAGCCATCTCGTTATATTGCTCCGTAATCGCAAAGATGCCGAAGATCAGAAACGCCGTCAAAACAATCTGGTCTCCGAAAGCATGCATCGGAGTAATCGCCAGCCCCGGATGCGTGAAGAACACGCCCGCCGCGCCGCCCGCCGCCCGCGTCAGGTTCTGAGCCTGATTGAAGTGATCGATCACCGGCGAGTACAGCATATAGACCAGCCCCGCGCCCAGAAACGCGCCCACCACCTGCGCCACGCAGTAAGGAACCACCTTGCTCCACGAAAACTTCCGGTACATCGCAAGCGCCAGCGTCACCGCCGGGTTCGCATGAGTGCCCGAGACCGCGCCGGTAGCATAGATCGCCATCGTCACCGCCAGTCCCCAGGCGATGCACACGCCCCAGTAGGCCCCCTGGTATGGACTGGGAGAGTAGAGCGAGTACATCGCAGCCACGGAGTCGCCGAACGCGATGATGATGAACACAGCAATCGCTTCCGCAATCAATTCCCCTACATATTGTCGCTTCATCTACCGTGCCTTTATATGAATGGATTTGTACTGCCACCCGCGTCTTACACCGAACTCTCGCTCAGCACCAGCGCCACCGCGCTCCGCAACCGCGCCGCGTTGCCATCGTAGGCGGGACGCAGGTGCGGCAGCTTGGCCAGCAGCGAGTTCTTCTTCAACTCCGCCTCAACAATCGGCCCCAGCACGTGCCACACGCCGGTCACATCACCGACAACCACAATCTCGTTCGGAGCCAGCGCCGAGGAGATCATGCGAATCCCCCGCCCCAGTTGCACCGCCATCATCGAGAGCGCCTCAATCGCCTTCTTGTCGCCCGCCTGGCAGAGCCGGAGAAGCTGGTCGAAGGTAATCTTCGACTGCGACGGCGCCAGTTCGCTGTAGTAGCGCAGCGCCGCGCGGTGCGAGGCCAGCGTCTCCCAGCAGCCATTATTGCCGCACCCGCACAGCGGCCCGTCAGGATCGATCTGCACGTGGCCGAACTCGCCAGCCATGCCGTTGTCCCCTCGCAGAAGCTGCCCGTTCGCAAAGATGCCCGTCCCAATGCCCTCGGAGACGTTCACCGCAACCAGATCGTGCGTGCCGTCGCTGTCACCAAACCAGACCTCGGAGAGCGCGCAGGCGTTCGCCACATTGTCCATCTCGACCCTGAGGCCGGTCGCCCGCTCGATGCGCGACTTGATGCCCAGCACCGGCCAGTTCAAGTTCGGAGCGAAGATGAGCTTCTTCAGATGAAGGTCCGCCCGGCCGGGAAGGCAGATGCCGATGCCGTCGAAGGACCGCTCCTTGTGCGCCGCCATCATCTTCTTAATACCGGAGATGATCGCAGGCAACGCCTCTTTCGCCCCGCTCGGAATGGCGATGATGTTCTGCGCAACAATCTTTCCGCCCAGGTCCGCCACCGCCACCGTCGTCTGCGTGGGATGGATGTCCAGCGCAATGACCGCGCGCTGGTCGTTGAGCTGAATCATCGTCGGCCGCCGACCGCGCGGAAGCCTCCCCGTTGCACCTTCCAATATCCACTTGTCTGCAATCAGCTCTTCAACAATCAGCGAGACCGTGCTGCGCTGCAATCCAGACAACCGCGCCAGATCGGCACGCGAGACCGACTGCCGCGTGCGAATGAAATTAAACAGCAGGTTGCGATTGATCCACCGCGGCGTCTTGTTGGAGGCAGTCTGCTTGCGTGTAAAGAGAAATCGTTGCATGGGCAAAGTTTTATGGCTTCAGTTCGGGCCCCAATCAGGAATCAGCATCCGTCCGGCAATCGGTCCGATAAGGTTTTCGTCTGCCAGCATTTATATCATCGCAACCATGCTGAAAGCGCAGTTCCCGGCTTAAACAGCAAACCTCAGCGGCCAGAACCAGCCGCTGAGGCTACTTTGACTCCAAACGTGCCGACTACCAGGCTCCTGCAGCAATCAGCGCCTTCTTCATTCCCGCAAAGCTCTCGCGGCTGCTCTCTTCCGGCGTTCCACCGCCGCGCCAATGCGTCTCCAGGCTTACGGCATTGTGGTAGCCAATCTGCTTCAGCGCCTTGAACTGAGCAGTCCAATCGACATAGCCCTTGCCCACGGGAGCCCAGACTATCTTGCCCGAAGCGTCCTTCATCGCGCTCTTCACATGGCAGTGCAGAATCCGCTTCTTCGGTAGCAGGTTCCAGCCAGCCGGGAACGCATCCAGTTCGCCACGCATGACCGCGTTGCCCGGGTCCCAGTTCAGCCCAAAGTACGGCGAAGGCACCGCAGCCAGAGTCGCAGCGGCCTCACGGCCTGTTGCTGTATTGCACTCGAACTCGTTTTCAAGCACCAGCAGAGTCCCCCGCTTCCCGCAGGTCGTCGCAGCTTCCGACAGCTTGGCATTAATCGCGGCGCGATACTTCGCTATGTCGTCCAGCCGCCAGAAGTCGAAGCAGCGCACTTTGTTGGTCTTGAATCGTTTGGCCAGTTCGATGTATTTGTCGAGCAACTCGCTCTGTTGCTTGAACGTCTCGTTTGAGCCAAAGTCCTGGCCCTTGTCCGGATGGCGCTTGGGCGCGCCGGGCCAATCGGTCTTGAATACGGGGCTGGCCATGTCGGTCACGCGCAGGCTGTATTTGGCAAGGATGGATTCAACCTGCGCAAGTTCCGCATCGCTCAACTCATGCAGGCTCTTCTTCCACATGCCGCGCAACTCGACCCAACCCAGGCCGAACTCCTTTGAAGCCACGGAGCAGGCGTGATCGAAGTCCTGCGAGATCTCATCGGAGATGACCGAGACCTTGAACGGCGACCCCGACGCTGCTGCAAAACCAAAGAGCGGCCGCACCGCACACACCGCAGCCGTCATCCCGGCTCCGGCAAGAAAATTACGTCTGGAAGAACCTTGCATCTGCACTCCTTTTCCGCTGTTCCACATGATGACCCGGTCGTCTTTTTGTACGCGCTCCCAGAGGCCGAGTTTTGCACGCATCAGCATCTTAGCTTTATCCACAGGATTAATCCATGTTTGCAACAAAAGTATGGACGATGCTGCCTTTATGCCATTACGATGCCCTGCATGACTACTTCCCTTACCCGCCGCAGCCTCCTGCGCGGAGGCGCCATGCTCAGTGCCGCCGCCCTCGTCTCCCATCCGTCCAAGCTATTCGCTGCCGAAGAGCAATATCGCAACCACACGTTGGCCGCCTCACCCATCCGTCTTGGCATCGCCAGTTACACCTTCCGCAAGTTCGACGACGCTCACCTGATCGACTTCATGCACCAGTTGAAGACGCCCTACCTGAACCTTAAGGACGTTCACCTGCCCATGAAGCCGTTGGACCAGGTCGCTCCGCTTGCAGCCAAATACCGCGCCGCCGGATTCAAGCTCACCGCCGCCGGCACCGTCAGCTTCAACAAGGATGACGAGGCAGACATCCGAGCCAAGTTCGAGTACATCAAGGCTGCCGGCATCCCGGTCATGGTCGCCATGCCCTCCCGCGAGGTGCTGCCGAAGCTGGAGAAGTACGTAAAGCAGTACGACATCAAGCTTGCAATCCACAACCACGGCCCCGAGGACAAGAACTTCCCCTCGCCCCTCGACGTGCTCGCCGCGGTCAAGAACATGGACCCGCGCATCGGTTGCTGCATCGACGTCGGCCACACCATGCGCACGGGCACCGATCCGGTCGAGGCCATCCGCAAGGTCGGCCGCCGCGTCTTCGACATTCACATGAAGGACCTCGCCCAGGGGCGCGTGAAAGAGAGCCAGGTTGCCGTCGGCGAAGGCATTATGCCCGTCCGCGACATCTTCCGCGCACTCATCGACATCCACTACCCCGGCGATGTGGACCTTGAGTATGAGATCCACGACGATGACCCCATGCCAGGCGTCATCGAAAGCTTCGCGTACATGCGTGGAGTGCTCGCCGGTATGGGCTACAAGGCATGACCCTGTAATTCCCGCCAAATCAAAAGCACGACAGGCCACAGCGGACAAACGCCGCTGTGGCCTGCTGTTTTTCCCCGCATGTGCCGGGAGCATAAAATTCCTCGCAGCCGTACCTAACCGGGGGTAAATCCCATTGTCTAAAGGGCGAATGGACAAGGCGGAGACAGAGGCGATCCGAAAGGTATTGGCCGGCGACCGGGACGCCTACCGCGTGCTGATGGACCATCACTTCTGCTCCGTCTATCGCGTCGCCTTCCGCATCACAGGCAACGAAGCCGACGCCGAAGAGGCCGCGCAGGAGGCATTCCTGCGCGCTTACAACAAACTGCCCGGTTTCCGTCAGGACTCGGCCTTCTCCACGTGGATTACGCGCATCGCCATGAACACTGCCATCAATCTCGTCGAACGCCGCAACCGCGACCTGAGCTACCATGCGCCGCGCATCGCCGACGAACCCTCGCTGGACGGTGGTGTCGTGACTGTCGCCGCAGCGAAGGCGCAGAGCCCGGAGAGCGTGCTGCTCGACAGCGAAGCAGCCAGCCTGCGTCGCGCGGCGCTCGACACGCTCACTCCGATGGAGCGTACCGCCTTCACGCTCCGCCACATGGAAGACCTGCCCATCGCCGAGATTGCCGCGGCGCTCAACGTCCCGGCTAACTCGGCCAAACAAGCTGTCTTTCGCGCCGTCGGCAAACTCCGACGATCGCTTGCGCCACTTGCAGGAGGCGTCCAATGAGACATTTCACCGAAGAAGAGCTGATCGCTTTTCAGCTTCACGAGACATTCGACGAACAGGCCATCTACAAGCATCTTGAAGGCTGCTCCGAGTGTGCTGCGCTTTCCGATTCCATCGCCGAGACGCTCCGTATCTTCTCCGCCGATCCGGTCCCCGCGCCCGATCTCGACCGCAACTGGCAGCGGCTGCGCGGCAATCTGAGCGTGCTCGCGCCTGAGCCTCGCCACCGCTGGATGCATGTCTGGAAGCATATTCTGTCGTGGCCCGCAGCCGGACTCGCAACTGCTGCACTTGTCGTGCTCCTCGTCTTTGGCATTCACTCGCGCACGGCGACAAAGCCCAACTATGCCATCAACGGTCGTGGCCCGTTGACGACCCGGCCCGTTGACCCCGCCATCGCCAACCATATTGACGCCGCCGAGCGGCTGCTCACCGAGGTCAACAATACTCAAGGCCCGCTCGACAACGTGACCCGCGACCAGGCTCGCGCGTTGCTCGTGACCAATGCGGTCTACGTGCGGCAGGCGCATTCGAGCGGCGACCTTGCCGAAGCTTCTGTGCTTGAAGATCTTGGCCGTGTTCTGACTACGCTCGATAACGAGCCGCCCACGCACGAAAGCGCATGGCGGCTCCGCATCGAGATGAACACCAACGGCCTGCTCTTCGACCTGCGCGTTCTGCGCCAGAACGATACCCCAACCCAGCACCAGGGACCAACCCAGGCACTCACCCAAGGACTCGCCCAATGAATACACTCCTCCGAACCGCACTTCTCTCCCCGGCCCTACTCCTCACGCTCGTGCTCATGCCGCCCGCGCCTGCCTTTGCCGCTCCAAACGCAAGCGACAACGCCTACGCCGCCGGAACGCGCGCGATGAACCAGCAGCGATGGAACGACGCCGTCGCCGACTTCGATAAGGTCGTCAACGCGCACGCCAGCCGTGCGGACGCCGCCCTTTACTGGAAGGCGTACTCGCTCAACAAACTCGGCAACGGCCAGCTTGCTTTCGACACCTGCGTCAAGCTCCAGACGCAGTTCCCGGACAGCCGGTGGAACAAGGATTGCAAGGCACTCTCGATCGACATGCGGGTTCACGTCAATGGGCCCGATGTCCACATCAATCCCGACGACTTCAAGTTCGACTTCAACCCGAACATCGATGTCCGGCCGAGGGTGCGCGTTCGTATCGACTCCAGATCTGATGATCCCAACGAAGAGATCAAAATGCTTGCGTTGAATTCGCTGCTCCGCCAGGACCCGGCCCGCGCGCTGCCTATCCTGCGCAATATTCTCTCCGACAGCAAATCCACGCCGAACATGAAGCGCCGCGCCATCTTCATCCTGGCGCAGAACAAGTCGCCCGAGGCTGCCGCGATCCTGCACGATGCCGTGACCGGCAAGATGGATCCGTCGCTTCAGCGCGACGCCATCCAGTCCATGGCGGTCTTTGAGGGCAAACGCGGCAACGACACACTGGCCGAGGTCTACCGCAACACGTCCGATGCGGAGATCAAGCGCGCCGTCATCAACGCCTTCTTCATCTCCCACGACGCGCCACGGCTGGTCGAGCTTGCCCGCAGCGAAAAAGATATTGAGGTCAAGCGCGACATCGTCAGCCGACTCGCCCTAATGCATGACAAAGTTGCCACCGACTACATGCTTGAGCTGCTTAAATAATCCCCTACCCAGCCTAAGGAGCCGCCATGCGCATCCTCGCCAACACTGTCGTCCTCGCCGCACTTGCCGTCGCGCCGTGCATGCTCGCGCAGCAGCCGGAGGTTCTCCACGCACAACTCACCACACAGCCCGCAGGCAGCCTCGGCAAGACCATCGACACGCTCAAACAGCAGAACGCTCCGCTCTGGATCGGCTACTCCATCCCAGTTATCGGCACGTTTTCCTCCGGCTGGAACAATGACCCCATCGCCTATCTCGAAGGCAGGAACTCCAGCACCTACACCAGCGGAACCGCGCGCCCATCGTTCGATCATGCCAACATCCTTCTCCGCGCCGAAGGCGGAGCCATCACCAAACTCCGCGTCGAAGCCCCGGACCGCCAACTCGACACCGGAGGTCTCCCGTTCGTCTGGCTAACTGACGCGAACCCCGACGAAAGTGTTCAGATGCTCGCGGCTCTTGCAACTCAGGCCGACACACACCTCCATGGCGCCGCCACCTTTGCCATCGCCATCCACAAGGCAACTTCTGCTACTCAGGCTCTCATTGCGCTCGCTGGTGCAAACAACAGTCTCAGCCTCCGTGACAAGGCGGCCTTCTGGCTCGTCAATCGGCGCGGTCACGACGGCCTGATTGCCGTCGAACATCTTGCGCAAACCGACGCCGATGCGCAGTTTCGCAGAAAGCTCGCCTTCGACCTCACGCTCTCCAAGGAACCTGAAGCCCTCACCGCGCTCATCCGCATGGCACATGAGGACACCTCGCCCGAGGTCCGCAGACAGGCCCAGTTCTGGATGGCTCATAAAGGAGGCAAGCTTGTCGCCGGCGACCTGCGCGACTCCGCGGAGAACGACCCCAGCGAGCAGGTCCGCAGATCCGCTGTCTTCGCGCTCTCACGCTTGCCTGCCCCTGATGCTACAACCCAGCTCATCCACCTGGCCGACACCAGCAAAGACCCGGTCGTGCGCAAACAGGCCGTCTTCTGGCTGGGGCAGTCCCACGACCCGCGCGCACTCGACTACCTCACGCAATTACTTAAGCAATAGCGTGAACAAAACTCTTCGACGCAACGTATGTAGTGCTTATAAGACAAAACGATTCAGCAAAGCCTCCAGTTTGGCCTGCGCGATTCACTCCCGCGCAGGCCCCTTTGTTCTTTGGTGCTGAAATTTACTTCGCTGCGACACCGCTTCCTCTTCCGGTCAGGCTGCGGATCAGGTCCACCTCGTGCTGACGGTACGGCGTTCCATCTTTGTGAAACACATCGTGAAACCAGATCGTCGGCTTCGACCGCACATAGGGACGCTCCCATGAATCCCAGGGAAGATAGGTCTGCGTTTTACCGGCAACCAGGCCCCAGTTAATCGCGCCGACGTTGTACTTCTTCGCCAAGGGAAGCACCGTGTCGAAGGTGCTGCCGGCCCCGCGCGCCATGTACTCGGTGCAGATGATTGGTCTACCGAGCGGGAGCAGTGACTTCACACGCGCCTCAAAACCCTCCGGCCAGTCATAGTTGTGGAAGGTGACGATGTCTGACTCGGCGAGCTGGATCTTCGTCATCTCGCTCTCTTTCGCCGGGTCGGTCCAGTCACCTTGCCACACGCCACTGGTCAGCGGCTGCGTTGGATGCACAGAACGCGCCCACGCAAATGCCTTGGGCAGCAACGCGGCGACAAGCTCTACTTTATTCCCTGGCTCTTTGAATCTGCCGCCATTGGTGTTATCAGGCTCGTTCCAGATGTCCCAAGCCAGAACGCGATCGTCATTGGCAAATGCGCCGACGACGCCTTTGACGTAAGCCTCAAGCTTCGGTTCGTAGGATGGATCGGAGAGTTCCTTTGCCCCCGGACTCTGCACCCAGCCGGAGTTGTGGACGCCTGGGATCGGCGGGTGCTGCGGGCCCAGTTGCGGGTCCGGCTCCCAGCACGAATCAAACAGAACGAAGATGGGACGGATATGATGCTTCGCCGCAATGCCCAGGAAGGTGTCGAGGCGTTTGGTAAAGCCCTGCGGGTCCTGCTGCCAGAGCTGATCCTGCAGAAAGACCCGCATCGTATTCATCCCGATGGACTCTGCCCAGCCCAGTTCCCTGTCGTTCAATTCCGGATTGAACGTTGCCGCCTGAAACATCTCCAGTTGGTTAATCGCGTCGGAAGGAACATAGTTCGCTCCCACCAGCCAAGGCTGTTTGGCATACCAGGCATTCGCGGCTGCTGCCGACCAGCGTCCGGACTGGCTCTGGGCGAAGCTGAACAGTGAAAGTGTAAGCGCAAGACAAAGAGCCGAGATACCGGATCGCATGAACACCTCGAACCAGCATCATACCGTGAACCGTGCTTACCTCACGCCAAAGCGGTAAGTAACGCCTGTACTGATGCGGATGTCATTCTGGCGGTCGTTCACGGCGTTGGGAATGCGTGTATGGATCCAGTCGGCCTGCACGATGGTCCAACCCCACTTCGGCTTCACGGTTGTCGTCACACCGCCGCCAGCGAGAAAGCCGAAGGCGTTGCGGTTGATGTCGAACTGGATGTTCACGTTCTCCTTCGCACCGCCCAGCATGACCTCCGCATACGGAACGAAGCGGCTCGACCTGCGAATGCTGTAGCGCGGGCCGAAGAGGTAGTTGAAGATGCTGATGTTCTGCCCCGAGTTATTCACGTTACTGGCATGCGCGTACATGATGTCCGCTACAGCGGCCCACTTAGGCGACAGGTTGAAGATGAACGTGCCGCTGCCGCCATTCAGGCTGAAGCATCCACACTGCCCCGGGGGCGCATTCGCGTGGAAGAAGTTGTAGTTCGCGCCAACTTCGAAGCGCCCGATGTCGTCTACCGCTGAACCGTTCGGTATGGCCTGGCCGCTCAGCGCACACGGTAGAGCAATCATCGCTGCAAATAATGCGAATAGAACAATCCGTCGCAGGTCCATCATATTTCTCCTACTGTACGACCAGGGTTGCGGTGGCGGAATGTTGAACTGAGCCCTCGGTACCGGTCAAGGTAACAGTGTAGGTATGAGGATCCAGAGCGAAGTAGCCACCGGCGCAGCCACTGAGCGCGGCGATTGGCAAAAGCGTCGCAATCATCAGCAGCAGTACCAGCAACGGACGCGGCAGCTTCTTCCTCAATTTGCGCACCGTGCCCAGTCCGGCAAGGCCCAGCATTCCAAGCGCGATGGGCAGCCCACCGTGCGAGTTCGGCCCGTCGATCGGCACGCGGTTCTCTGCCGTCAACGAACTGCTGGTCTTCACCGTCAGGACGACGCCGGTCTCGCCGCTTCCTGCTGCGGCGGAGGTCGGGGTCAGCGTATAGGTCGAGCCTTCAGGAAGGCCCGTCACAGCCAGATTCACAGCATCGACGAACGTCGTCGAACCAACCGGGGTGATCTTGAAGTTGAACGCCGTGCTCTTGCCGGGGGACACTGATTGGCTCGCCGCGCCGCTGTTGACGACCGTGAAGTCTTCGACAACGTTGTCGAGCGGTGCAGAAGTGCTTGTGTCGAAGATGGTGTCGCCCGAGTAGACGGCGGTGATCTTATGGTCTCCGGTGGCAAGGCTCGAGGTCGAGAACGCCGCGTTGCCGACGGTCAGCGAGACGACCACGCCATTGGTGCTCAGCGGGGCCATGCCAATCTGGGTCTGGCCGTCATAGAAGGTGACAGTGCCGGTCGGCGTTGGGATGGGTGCCGTAACGACCGCCGTAAATGTGACCTTGCTATTGAACAACTGGGCCGCGCTGCTTGCGGTAATCGTGATCGTTGTGGGGACCTTACCGACGACCTGCAGCAGCGGGGCAGACGTCGCCGAGCTGTAATTGGTATCGCCAGGATAGGTTGCCGTAATGGAGTGCGATCCCGAACTCAGCACAGACGTGGTGAGAGTCGCAACGCCTGCTGCGTTCGGTATGCCTGTGCCGAGTACAGTCGAGCCGTCATAGAAGGTGACTGGAGCGGTCGCACCAGGGTAGACCGTTGCGGTGAACGTCACCGGCGCGCCCGGCGTCGAGGGGTTCGACGACGAAGTGAGCCCGATGGTGGGCACCGCCTTGCCGACCGTGACCGTGACCGCAGGCGACGTGGCAGGGTTGTTGTTCGCGTCACCCGGCGTCGAGGCCGTAATTTGGTTCGGGCCGATGGGCAACGTGCTGGTGGTGATGGTGGCAACGCCGCCGACGATTGGAGCCGTGCCGATGGGAGTGCTTCCGTTATAGAAGGTGACGGGGCCGGACACTCCCGGAGGAACCGTCTCCGAGATCGTCACGGTTGTGCCAACCACAGGATTGGGCGGGGTCGCCACCGGCGCCGGCAGTACCGGTGTGTCTTTGTTGACCGTCTGCGTGGTCGTTCCCGTGGCGGGATTATTATTGTTGTCGCCGCTATAAGAGGCGGTAATCGGATCGGAGCCAACTGGCAGGGTCGTTGTGGTGATCGTGACCGTGCCACCTGAGGTGACGGTGCCTGTCCCCAGCGTGGTGCCGCCGCTGGTCACTGTCACGGTGCCAGTGGTTCCCGGAGGCAGGGTGGTCGTGATGGTAACGGGCTGGCCGTAAGTGCTGGGTCCGGAGGTCGTCACCGTCACCGTCGGCGTTGTCTTATCCACAGTCTGGACGAGGGTCGCGGTCCCGGCAGCATACGTGGAATTGCCGCTGTAAGCTGCCGTGATCGTGTCGCTGCCAACCGGCAGGGTTGACGTGCTGACCGACGCGGTTCCGTTGTTCACATTCGACGTTCCAAGCACCGTGGACCCGTTCGAGAACGTTACGGTTCCGGTAGCTGCCGAAGGAACGGTTGCGGTGAAAGTGACAGACTGGTTGACGGTCGAAGGATTCAGCGATGAGGTCAACGTGATCGTCGACGGCGTGCTGTTGACTGTCTGGGTCAGAGTGGCGGTCGCCGTGTTGTTGTTCGAGTCTCCGCTGTAAGTTGCCGTAATCGCGTCGCTGCCTACCGGCAATGTGGACGTCGTGACCGCGGCACTTCCATTATTGACATTGGACGTTCCGATCACGGTGGATCCGTTTGTAAACGTCACCGTTCCGGTAACAGTCAAGGGGAGCGTCGCAATCAACGTAACCGACTGGTTGATGGACGACGGATTGACGGACGAAGTCAACGTCATGGTTGGCGTTGCTTTGTTGACCGTCTGGGTCAGGCTGGCATTCGCCGCGTTGTTGCTCGCGTCTCCGCTGTAGGTTGCCGTGATCGGGTCGCTACCGGCAGGCAGCGTGGATGTGCTGACGGTGGCAACTCCATTGTTCAGCGTCGATGTTCCCAGCGCCGTTGCACCGTTCATGAACGTGACGGTTCCAGTCGCAGTCGATGGGAGCGTCGCGGTGAACGTCACCGCCTGTCCGACGGTGGACGGGTTGAGCGACGAAGTCAGCGTCATCGTCGTGGCGCCCTTGCTGACAACCTGCGTCGTAGTCCCCGTGGCCGGATTGTAGTTGGTATCTCCCGGATACGAGGCCGTAATGGTGTCGGTCCCAACCGGCAGCACCGTGGTCGTAATCGTTACTTTTCCGCCGGAGATTGTTCCGGACCCAAGCGTCAAGCCGCCGCTCGTAAAGGTGATCGTGCCCGTGGCTCCGGTGGTGATGGTCGCGGTAATCGTTACCGATGAGCCAAAGTTGCTCGGACCGGACGTGGTTACGGTGACGGTCGGGGTTGCCTTGTTGACCGTCTGGACCATGGAGGCTGTTGCGGTTTTGTAGTTCGTATCTCCGTTGTACGTCGCTGTAATGGTGTCGCTGCCTGCGGGGAGTGTGGAGGTAGTCACCGTGGCAACTTTATTGGCAACGGTACCGGTGCCAATGACGGTTGAGCCATTCTTGAAGGTGACTGTGCCGGTAGCGTCGGCGGCCGTAAGGGTGGCGGTGAACGTCACCGCCTGCGCGACGTTGGATGGATTGACCGATGAGGTCAGCGCAAGCGTCGTGGACACCTGCGAGACCGTTTGAGTCGTGGTTCCGGTCGCCGGGTTATAGGTTGTGTCTCCGCCATAGCTGGCCGTGATGGTGTCCGTTCCTGCAGGCAGCGTTGAGGTTGTGATCGTCACCTTTCCGCCGGAGATGGTCCCGGAACCCAACGTCTGGCCTCCGCTTGTAAATGTCACGGTGCCGGTGGCGCCTGTCGTCACGGTCGCCGTAATCGTCACGGGCTGGCCGTAGTTGCTCGGGCCCGAGGTTGTCACGGTTACGGTCGGGGTCGCTTTGCCCACGGTTTGCGTTGTCGTTCCTGTAGCGGTGGCATAGTTCGCATCGCCGTTATACGTCGCAGTGATTGGATCGCTGCCAACCGGTAGCGAAGAGGTTGTCACCGTCACCACGCCGCCGCTGATCGTCCCAGTTCCCAGCGTCGTCGATCCGCTTGTAATGGTGATTGTTCCCGTAGGACCTGAAGGAACCGTGGCCGTAATCGTCACCGGCTGGCCATACGTGCTCGGCCCCGAGGTTGCTACGGTAACAGTGGGAACAGCTTTATTGACCACCTGCGTGAGGATGGGCGAAGTGGATGAGTTGAACGACGCTGTCATGTCATGCGACCCCACCGAAAGCGATGAAGTCGTGAACGACACGGACGGGCCTGCGATCGCCACTGTTCCCAGCAGGGTCGTCCCGTCGTAAAAATTCACACTACCGGATTTGCCTGCGCCAATCGTCGCGGTGAATGTGACCGACTGCAAATACTGTGACGGGTTGAGCGACGACGTGAGGACAATGTTCGTGACCGTTACACCCAGTGTGTTCGAGCTGCTCTGCTTATAGTTCGAGTCTCCTGGGAAGATCGCCTGCAGCGAATCGGAACCGACCGGCAGAGAGGTCGTTGTCAATGTGGCGACGCCATTGTTCAGCGTGCCGGTGCCAAGCGAGGCTCCACCGTTGTAGAAGGTGACCGTCTCGCCGTTGGTCGTTGTGCTCGGTGGTCCGGTGACGGTGTATGGGCTCAGAGTCGCAGTCAGGATGATGGGCTGACCAGCCAGCGTTGCCGTTGCGGGATTCGCGCTCAACGCCAACGTCGTCGGCACAGGTGCTGCCGTCAGCGGCACCAGCGATGACACGCTTCCTATATAGATTGAGTCGCCGGAGTAGCTTGCATCCACCTGGTGGACGCCGCTGCCCAGAGGCAGAACAGCCACACCGGTCAGAGCCGAAGCATCCGAGGTCTGTTGCACCTGGCTGAGAGACACCGCAGCCTGAGGACTATCGGCGTCCGTACCGATCAGGTCGGCGTTACCGTCGTTGTTATAGTCGCCCGCATTGACCGCATAGGTGAGCGAAAAACCGCCGATGACCGGCTCTTGATACGGCTGGAAGGTGCCGTCGCCATTGCCCTGATACACCAGAGCGCCGTAGCTGCCGCCAGCAATGATGTCGGGAATTCCGTCACCGTTGACATCGGCCAGGTGCGGGTCCGAAGGAATATCGGAGGTATAGACCGCCGGGGTCTGGAAGGTTCCATTGCCCTTGCCGAGCAGTACCCACAGGCTCTGGCCCACGTTGTTGGTGCCACTGCCGGGTTTGGTAATGGTGGTCGAGACGATGTCCTGAATGTTGTCCGCGTTTGTGTCGCCGGAGGTCAGGAATTCGCCAATCGCGGTGGCGACTTTGGTCGGCGTATTAAATGTTCCGTCGCCCTTGCCCAGCGCGACGTATAAGTCCGAAAGGTTGCCGGACCCTGAGCTGGCTACTGCATACGCGACGTCGTCGTTGCCGTCTCCATTGAAATCGCCGACCACGATGCCGTGAGACGAGGACGGCGTCGAAATGGTCGTCCCTCCAGTAAACGTGCCGTCGCCGTTGCCAAGGAGGATGGAGATATTTTTCTGAGACTGGTCAGAGACGGCGATGTCGAGCAGACCATCATTGTTGAAGTCGCCGACAGCAATGCCGAACACATCACCGGTCGAATAAGACACCGGTGCGCGGAACGTTCCGTCTCCGTTGCCCAGGATGATGGTGACTCCGCCGTTCGTTCCATCGGAGCAACCCAAGGCAACGTCGGTAGCGCCGTCACGGTTGAAGTCCGCCAGCACAACCTTCAGGGCCCGTCCCACCGGGCATCCGGTATAGTTCACCTTCGGCTTGAACGTTCCGTCTCCATTGCCAAGCAGTACGCTGATCGTCTGCTTCGCATCGCCGGTCACGACGTCCAGATTGTTGTCGCCATCCAGATAGGCCGACTCCAGCGCGACCGACCTGAGCGTCGTGTTGCCGCCTCCAATGGAAAATGGAGACAACTGAACGAAGGTATTGCTTAACGTTGAAACCTGAAGTGTCGAAGTTCCCAATACTGTGTTGCCTGCGCTGGTATCAATGAAGGACACGATGCCAGTTGGCCCCGCGGACAACGAGCCGACCCCGGCGACTCCAGCTTTGAGCGAGTAGCTACCCGGCGATCCGGTTGCTGCCAATGTCGTCGTTGAGGCATATGTCCCCGTCACCGAATAGCTGACCGTATTCGACGTGCTGGTCTGATAAAGATTGTTTGCCCTGAAAACCGCTTTGTATTTGTGGACACCGATGGGACCGCTGCCGATTTTGACCACCGCCGTCGCGTTGGGCGAGGTCAGTTGCGCGACCCCCAGCGCGGAGTTGTTTTCGCAATAGGTCGCCGTCGCGTCGCAGAACAGCACCAGACCCGACGTGACGGGAGTCCCGCCGGCTTTGACGGTCGCGGTCAAAGTAATCGGCGTCTTATATGGCACCGACGTCGATGAGATGGTCAGCGTTGTCGTGGTCGCCAACGTGACGGCCCAGGCTGCGGGGGTCATCAGCATCGCCACAAGAATAAGAGCGCCAAAAAAACGGCTCTGAACGAACGAAATCAGCTTTACGGCGGAGCGGGGAGGTGTCATACGGTTCCTTGTGCGCGGCATGACCGCGTCAGAACTTTCGTAACCACCGTAACCGGCTGTAGTTGGCTCAGGTATTGCACGAAAGTTGCACAGATGCTAAAGGCACAGTGGCCCTCGCCTCGCTCGCAACGATATGTCATACATGCGACTCAAAACTCGGGCATCGTTCTTCTCTACGCTGGTGTCCAAACGTTGTAGTTACCAGTTGCATCACCCCGATGTTGCGAAGCCGTTAGCGCAAGGGCAGCGATTTGTTGTCTACTGGTTGGGCGGAAAATCAATTTGTCGAAGGACAAGAGTGTGGCTCCTGTTTCAAGACGCAGGTTTCTCTATAGTTCAGCAGCATTGTCAGCCGGACTGTTTGCCGGAGCAGAGTCGCCGGGAGGACATCAATTGTTACTTGTTGGAACGCAGACGGCCGCGACGAGCAAGGGCATCTACGCCTACACCCTGGACACAGTCACCGGTCATCTGAAGCAGGTCGGGCTGGCGGCAGAGGCAGATAACCCCACCTTCCTCACGCTGGGGCCCGACCGCGAAACCGTCTTCGTGGCCAACGAGCTGGATGAATTCGAGGGCAAGAGCAGCGGCGCGGTATCGAGCTACCGGCTTGACCGGAAAAATACAAAGCTCATGAAGATCAGTGAATCGGCCACAGGAGGACCGGGCACCTGCCACGTCGCCACCGATCACACTGGACGAGCCGTGTTCGCAGCCAACTACGCCGGCGGCAGCGCCACCTCCTTCCGGGTCAGCCCTGACGGACATCTGAGCCCTGCCGTCTGGTTTGAGCAGTACCACGGCCATGGACCCAATGCACGCCGACAGGAGATGCCTCACGCGCACCGGGTCACGGTTTCGCCCAACAACCGGTTCCTGCTGGTCAACGATCTCGGCCAGGACGAGATTCACATCTACCACCTGGACGCGGCAACGGCTGAGGTGACGCCGAACGAGCCCGCAGTGTGGAAATCTGCTCCGGGGGCTGGCCCCCGCGCTCTGCGCTTCCACCCCAATGGCCGCTGGGCTTACTGCGTCACCGAGATGGGATCGACGGTCGATGTTCTGGACTGGGACCCCGAACATGGGTCGCTTAAGACAGTTCAGGTCGTCTCGATGGCTACCGCGCCGCACGACCACTGGAAGACCGGAGGATCGGAGATCGTTTTTGACGCCTCGGGGCGGTTTGCCTATGCTGCGGATCGGTTTTACGGAATCTTGATGACGTTCGCTATTTCGCCAAAGGACGGGACCCTGACCATCCTCGGTCGTGTCCCCTGTGGCGGGCGGCTTCCACGCCACATTGCCCTCGACCCGACCGGAAAATGGCTTCTGGTCGCAAACCAGGAGACGGACAATATCTCCGTATTTGCGCGGGACATACACTCCGGCCACCTCAGCAGTCCGGGGGCAAGTTTTTCTATTTCACGTCCGCAATGCCTGGTGTTTGCCTAAGTTGCGCCTAAATCCTCGTAATATGCTGTATTGATTAGCTTTATTTGAGGAATGCCTTAGCTCGCCTGTTTGTGGCATCAATACGGAGTCCGTACGGCGGCCATTTCCCGGTTGACATCTCACCCTGACTGTGGTGGCAGGGCAGTCATTTTTATCCTCTAAAATATCCCGTATCTGGGTGGACTTTCATATACTTAAGGGTATGCAAGCACCGCTCAGAACAGAACGGAGACGAACCCTGCCCGGCGTGTACCGCACCGCCTGCACCATCGCGGCGATGGTCGTCATGGCTGCGTTCGCCCGCGACGCCAGCCCGGTGTTCGCACGAACCTCGCTGACGACTGTCATCCGGCACGATCAAGAGCCTTCCCTGGCCAACGTGGCTGCACAGACGCCGAGGCTCAGGGTTGTCCGCCGCATTAAGAGCGGACTGGCAAGCTGGTACGGGAAGATGCTGCAAGGCCACCAGACGGCCAGCGGTCGTCCCTTTGATATGCATGAGCTTACCGCCGCCCACCGGACGCTTCCCTTTGGGAGCAAGGTCAAAGTCACCGACCTACGGAACAAGCGGTCGGTCGTTGTGACAATCACGGACCGTGGGCCGGTTCCCGATGACCGCGTCATCGACCTCTCGATGGAGGCTGCAAAGCAGCTCCGGATGGTCGGCAGGGGTGTGACCCCTGTTCGGCTGGAACTGATGGCCTACGAGCACTAAGCGAGAGCCTTCCGACTCGGCCAGCTTTGCTGCCACGGGTCTAAATGTTTATGCCAAAGAAAAGACAGCCGGGTCGCTTGTGGCCAGACGGCTGGTTTCGACGTGGCCTGCAAACCGGCGTAGCATTGGTGCGTCCTCCAGGTTGGTCATCGACAGGTCGAACCAGCCTGCGCTGGCGTCCAGGGGCCAGCGATCTTCGGTGACCTTTCCGGGTGCAAGGTCGTAGTGCCTGTTTTCACCCCCATAGCGATTGACGGCCGACAGAGTGCACGGCGAGGTCCCTGTATTGGTAAGCGTAAGATATACATCGCCCGAAAGCCGGTCGGGGCGAACGCTGGCTTCCGGCCTCCCAACCTGTTTGCTGCCGCCCCGGAAGTGGGCGAAGTAGCCGTTGGGGCCGTAGACGGACAAGTCATAGGCAACCTCTCCAGCGGTTGGCTCCCAATAGTCTGACAAGGATTGTCCGGCGGAGACTGCGTAACGGCGCGGCGGCGCATCTGGGGTATTCGATGTATTGCGGCTATAGATATAGAAGGCTGCGCCTGTTTTGCCGGTGTTGTGGAAATCGACCCAGACTTTGCCCTCTTCGATCCGGCACTGTGCCATGAACTCGTAGGGCAGAGTGCGCGCAGGCCGAACGCCCGGCTCCTGAACCGGCATCTTCTGGGCCACAGGAACGCGGTACCGTTTGTGACGAGACTGGATAGGCTTCGGTACGGGAAAAGATACGGTGCGCGTATCGGGGGATTTCGAAAAGTCGAAGGCGGAGGTCAGGTCTCCGCAAACTGACCTGCGCCATTGGCTGATGTTCGGCTCGTGGACGCCGAAGCGGGCCTCCAGGAACCGGAGGACTGAGGTGTGGTCGAAGGTCTCGGAGCAGACCCACCCGCCCGTGCTCCACGGGGAGATAACGAACATGGGTACACGCGGCCCCAGACCGACAGGCTGTAGACCGCCGGGATCGGCTCCCGGTACCAGCGGATGTTTCACGCTGCTGTATTTGTCCAGATCGACGAACTCGTCCTTCAGGCTCTCGGCCAGGTCATCGGATACAAGTCCCTGCGCCTTCACGGACTGCGTGGCGGGCGGCATGGGCGGAACAACGTGGTCGAAGAGGCCGTCGTTTTCATCGTAGTTAATGAGGAAGACGGTCTTGCTCCAGACCTCGGGGTTTGAGGTGAGTGCTTCGAGAACGAGGTTAATATAGTAGGCGCCGTGCGTGGGCGACGCTTCCGGGTGTTCGCAGTATTTGTAAGGCGCAACGATCCAGGAGACCTGAGGCAGGCGGTTCGACTCGACATCGCGGCGCAGGTCGCGGAGCGTGTGGGTCGAGACGCCGTTACGCACCAGCGAGCTTGTGGGTGAGGCTCCCTCTTCGACCTGATACTGTGCGAAAAATTCAAGTGAGTTGTCGGTGTAATTGTCAGTCGGCGTCCCTGGGATGCCGGTGCCTCCTTGATAGACCCGCCAACTGATGCCATTGGCCTCAAGCCGCTCGGGATAAGTGGTCCAGGTATATCCATTCACCTTGCCACGCTCTTCGAGAGCCGGGCCGTTGGGCTTTTTGCCGAGCACGTTGCGCGCGTCACAGGTGCCGGTCCACAGATAGATACGGTTAATGACCGTGTTGGCGTGCGCGGAGCAGAAGTAGGAGTCGCAGAGGGTAAATGCATCGGCCAGCGCATAGTGGAAGCTGACATCCTGCCGCTTCAGGTGCCCCATCGTCAGGACGTCCTGTTTCTGGTTGACCCACTGATCGTACTTGCCGTGGTTCCAGGCGAGATGGCCGCTGCTCCATCCATGATCGGTGCCCGCCTGATACTCGGTCGTGTTCTTGGGGTTCAGATACCAGGGTAGTACGTGCTCGGCCCGGGGTGACAGGCCGCGGCTGCGGTATCGTTTGGTTTTAACAGTTGCGGAAGGCTGATACCAGACCGGTTTTCCATCGGGGAAGATATGCGGACGGGGATCGTTGAAGCCGCGCACGCCTCGCAGCGTGCCGAAGTAGTGGTCGAAGGACCGGTTCTCCTGCATGAGGATGACGACGTGTTCCACGTCCTGAATGGAGCCGGTCACCCGGTTGGCCGGAATAGCCAATGCTCGTCGAATGCCCGAAGGCAACATTGCAACACCAGCAGAGGCTGCTGCTATCCGAAGGAATTCCCGCCTGCTTCTACTATGGCCCATCAGAATTTACCTTTGCGAAAGGAGGCCGCGAGGCCTCTGGTTTTATAGACGCTGATCTTCATGGAAAAGGACAGACCGTCATCCTCATGCGGTCTGTCCCAATGGTTAGCTCTTCGTGTCATGGAAGAGGAAGGCGATCAGAAATCGATGCGGGCCGAAATCTGCCCGCCCCGGGCGTCCCGTCCGCTGGTTATCTGACCGAACTTTGCCGAGCTGATGTTGAGGTTCGGATTGTTGAGGTTTGTATGGTTCAACACATTGGTGAACGTGCCCTGTAGTTGCAGCTTCATCCTCTCCGTGATGACGAACGACTTGCTCAGGCCAGTGGACAGGTTGAAGTATCCCGGCCCCTCAATCGATCCTGCGCCAGCGTTGCCGAAGCGACCGATGGGAAGAATCTGCGCCGTTCCTCCTTTGCCGTTACCTGTAGTGCAGGGGTGCCCAGCTATCCAGTTCGGGTCGCCGGGGCAGGTCAACCCTGCCGGGTTCAGCCAGTGCAGGCGGGTACGGCCCGAGGGCGTCATCGAGACACCGCGAACCTTGTCCGGGTACTGCGAGCGGCCGGTGAGAGAGTTTCCGTTGGCGTCGCTGCTGAGGCCCGAACCCGTACCGGAAGGGTCGCCTTGTCCGCTCGAGAAGTACGGTGAAAGATACGGGCCCGTCTCGATCAGCAGGATGTTTGAGAGTTGCCAGCCGCCGACGACCAGGTCTGCCAACCGAGGCATGGCGCCGCCGAATGCGCGGTTACGACCGAAGGGCAGGTCATAGACCATCGTTGTGTTCCACAGGTGACGGCGCGTACCGTACACGTTGCCATAGTCGATGCTGGGCTGGAGAATGGAGGTCGCGCGCGATCCGCCCGTCTCTCCCGAGAAGCCGCTGTTGCTTGCCGGTCCCTGGTTGTTCGCCAACGCTTTGGCGAAGGTATAGATCGAGTCGAGCTGCAGACCCGCGGAGTAGTGGTGCGATACCTCGATCTGGCCGGAGTGGTAGTTGGAGGACGCTCCCGTGTCGCGGGTGTTGATGACTCCCCAGTTCGGGAAGCGGCGCGCGCTCAGCGGCTGGTTGTACGCCGAGACCGTGCTGGAAAATGGCAACGTGTTCTCGTCCGGCGCATAGACCAGGTGTTGCGTCTGTGAGCCGATATAGGAGAGCCTCACTGCATACCCACGGCCCAGTGAACGATCCGCACTCAACGACCACTGGTAGGTATAAGGATCCTTCCAGTTGACGCTGTTCGCAGTACCGAAATAGTTGTGGCCGTAGCAGGTGGTGCAGCCTCCTTCGCCCGCACCCGCAGAGATCGCTGGCCACTGATAGCCAATCGCGTGCGACTGGCTGTCATAGGTATTGGAGTATTGTGTCGTGTCCGCCTGGACGGTACCGGTGAGCGAGTAGAAGTTGCCGCCCAGCAGCGTGATGTTGTACATGCCGAAACCTCCGCGGATCGCCGTGTTGTCGTTCCCGAAGGGACGCCAGGCGAAACCGAAGCGCGGCATAATGCGCAGCTTGGGATAGTGCTTAAGGCCCGTGGGGTAGCCGGCCTGGCTATTCGAGAGGACCGGCATGCAGGGCGCGCCGTTGAGCGTCGCGCCCGAAGTGGAACCGAACGGCAGGCAGGCGTTCGCGCTCTGCATGAAGGGCAGGGAGATCAGTTTGCCAAATCCATCCGGATAAATGATCGCGCCGCTCTTTCCGTAGGAAGGATCGAAATTGGCTATATCGCCGTGTACGTCGTGGTAGCTCGGATGCAGCTCATACCGGATACCGTAAGAGAGAACCAGCGAGGGAGTGGCAGCCCACTGGTCCTGCGCGAAAACATGATAGTGAGCCGACTTGCCGTTGTTGTCCTGGCTTACCACGTCATAGAACGTCTGGTTCGGCAGACCAAGGAGGAGATCGGCGAAGTCCACGCCCGTGAAGAGTCCGCCGCCGGTGTTGCTGGCGAATCCGAAGGTACCGTAGTTGTCCGCTCCTGAAAAGCCCAGCGGGGTGATCGCCTGGATGGTCTGGACGTCCACACCGAACTTCATCTGATGCTTGCCCCGCGACCAGGAGAGGGTGTCGTAGTAGTCGTAGGTATTGGACTGCGAGACTGAGTTCAGGCGATCCGGGTCGAAGTTGCTCAGACTGCTCGAAAAATCCACCTCGGGCAGCCCGTTGTAGAACAGGTTCTGCAACCCATTCAGACCCAAACTGTTGGTAAATGCCTTGCCGTCGAACGAATTGACGTCGCCGCTTTGGTACCGCGTATAACCGTAGCTGAATTCGTTGATCAGGTTTGGAGTGATGGTATAGTTCGCGCTGATCTTCAGCACGCGCGAGTTGCCGGTGCCCTGTGAGGCAGGAACGAGCAACTTCTGCGGGTCGATCGAAGACTGGTTCTTCCAGGTGTAGCGTCCCCAGAGCAGAAACTTCTGATTGCTGCCAAAGTACTGGTCAGCGCGCACGTCGAACTGATTGGAGCTCTTCGCCTGGCTCTTGTTGATCTGGTAGTTGGCCTTTCCGTTGTCGTCGAAAACGCTCGTGTCGCCAATGTTGGGATCGGGGAAGAACTGCATCAACTTTTGCGCAATCGAACTGATGCTTGCGCTTGGCAGCGTGTTGCCGTAGGTGCCGCCCGTGTAGGGGTTGTACAGTTTCCCGGAGAAGCCGGTGGCGAGGTAATTCGAAAAGTCGCCCTTCTTCATTGCCGCGGTGGGCACCGTGTACGTATACGTTGATGAGCTGGGATGGCGCCATCCTTCGAAGGTGCCAAAGATGAAGGTACGGTCACGCCCGTTGTAAAGGTGCGGGATCACGACTGGACCGCCAAAGCTGCCGCCGAAGGTATTCGCCACCAACTTCCCCTTCTTCGGAGTAATCGGATAGTTGTAAGGGATTGCATCGAAGGCCGCGTTCTGGTGATACCAGAAGAGCGAGCCGTGGATCGTGTTGGTACCCCCCTTCGTGGTTACAGTGACCTCACCGGGCTGTCCGTATTCCGCATCGTTCTGCACGCCGTCGGCACGCAGTTCGGAGATCGATTCGCTGGACGGGAAGGCATTGCCGAGTGGGCTATTTCCGGTCGCGCTCTGCACCGTGATGCCGTCCACCGAGATCTGGCTCTGGAACGGCAGGCCACCCTGCAAGGAGAACGAACCGTTGGTGCCGTTGTCGCTCTGCACGCCAGGCAGCACGCCCACGACGTTTAGCGCACTGGTGCCGCCCGCACTGGCGCGCGTATTGGTGGGCAGGTTCGCAATACTGGTGGAGTTGAATACCGCACTGACCGATGCACTTTCCGTGTTAATCGGCGGCTGTGAACTGGCGGCAACAGTCACCTCCTGCTGCACATCGCCGACCTGCAGCACCGCATCGACGCGGAGATCCTGATGCACAGACAGCGTAAGCCCGGTGAACTTCCATCCCTGGAAACCCGCTACAGAGATCTCCACCTTGTAATGGCCGGCGGGCACATCGATGAAGTGGTAATCGCCGGCCGCATTGGTGACCGCATGGCGCGTGACACCCTTGTCGGTATCGGTCAGAACTACAGAGGCATTCGGGACAATCGCCTGGTTCTTATCGCGGACTGTACCGATAATGCTGCCCTGGATCGACTGGGCCACTGCTGGATATGCGATCACAGCCATCGCAGCAGCAACCAGGACGAGAAATCGAACTCCTACCTTTAATCGCATAACGTTCCTTTCAGCTAGAGCCTCGCTCACAAAGTGGTTCGCAGAAACGTGAAACAACCGGATGAGACTGACACAGGGCATCCGTAGAGACTCTGCACGGACGGGTTGCGCCGCGACTGACCTGGACTTCTCATCACCATGTAGGTGCAGAATAGTCAGCCAGCGCGAAAACCGTTATCTCATTTCGGCAAAAGCGAGATATTTTTTATGATTTTTTACTGAGTATTAAGAAATGAAGCGGGGCGGCGCTTCAGGCGCTCGGAAGGGAGCTCGCCAAACAACTCGTGATAGTCCCGTGCGAACTGGCTCAGGTGCCAGAAGCCCCAGTCCGCCGCAGCCTGCTGCACCGAGGTGACGCCGGAGTTGGGATCGCGCAGGCAGCGGCGCACGCCATTGAGCCGCAGAGTCCGCAGATACGCATTCGGGCTCATCCCCATGACATCCTGAAACGCATACTGCAACGTGCGGCGGCTTATCTGGAATTGCTGACAGAGATCGACGACCGTGATGCTCTCGTCCTGATTTTGCAAAAGATGCTGCCGCACCTCGCGCACGATTCGGTAGTGGCTCATCTGCCGGTAGGGCGCACGGCCAGTCGTCTCATGCGAGCTGCAAACATCGGCCAGCGCATCGAGCACGGCGTTGCGAATGCTCTCGGTCGATGCGGGATTCACAACGATGTCGGGAGTGCGGGATGCCTGTTCGAGTATCTGCCGGACGAGTTTTTGCAAACCAAGTTTCTGTCCCGGCCTGACCCGGAGCAGTTCGTCCTGCATCGCACGCGGCAGAACGCTCGACTGATTCAACGCACGGATGTGCCGCTCGAGATCGTTCCTGCGCACTACCAGGCCGAGGATTTCAAAGTTGTTCGGCGTCAACAGCTCAAACTGCGACAGACCGGGCCTCATGGCAACCGTGTTTTCGCCGACCGAATACGAGCCGAGTTTGCAGCTCTCCGCCCGCTCCATCGGAATGCCAAACCACCAGCTCTCCGAGTCAACCACGCAGGACTGGCGCAGCACATGGCTCGTCGATTCCCGAAAGATCTGCATCCCGTTGATCCACAGCTCGTGGATGCTCCCGTTGAATCGCCCCGGCGCAAGCTGGTCGTAGAGCTGATGCCACCCGGTCAGGCTATGGGCCTGGTCGTCAACGTCGGTTGCTACATGCGCATAGAAGCCAGATCGGGGCATGCAGCCGAGTTCTGCCGATATGTTTGATGCCGTTGTCATGCTGTGTGCCTGGTAACGCTAACACGCTGGCGATTGAACTTCAAACTTCAATTTTCACCCGATCTCATTTCAAAATAGCATTAAAAAAATATAAAAAGATAGTATGCGCTAGGTGTGAGGCATTGGCATATCTCCTAAGTCTTCTTTCATAAGAAGCGTACCGGCATGACCTGCAATAGCTTGCGCGGCATCGTCACTGTCATCTTTGAGGTGGATGCCGGTACTCCCCAAAAGGCGGGCCTTGCGCAGCAAATAGGCCAACTTGTGCGCAGCCTGCTCGAAGGTGAGGCCTGTGGGCCTGATGTTCGAGATGCAGTTCCGCTCCGCGTCTGTTCGTCCAATGCACGGACGATAGGTAAGGTATGCCCCAAGGCTATCGGCGGCATTAAGTCCGGGTCGTTCGCCGATGAGCACCACCACCGCCTCCGCGCCGCGCAGCTCGCCAATCTCGTCTCCCAACGCAACGCGAGCCTGGGTTGCAAGCACGATGTCGTCCAGGTCCCACTCCGGTAACTGCTGCCTGAGTATAAGCAGCAGAGGGAGCGCATGCTGCATGGGAGCGAGTGACGAGAGTCCGTCAGCAACCACGACGGTGAGGCGGCGCACGGCGCTTGATTGCGGACGAAGACCCTCGACGCACGCTGGGTCGAGCCTGCGGCCAAGATCGGGGCGGTGAAGATACTCCTCGCGATCTTTGCTCCGGCTCCGCGCGTGAATTGTATGGAAGCCGCTCCGTTCCAGTTCGCGTGCCAGATGGCCAATCTCAAGTGGAGCGGAGATGACGCTGCGAGCGTGTGCGTGGTCCATTCCGAACTCCAGCAACGCCTTAGTAGGCAGGCTCGTTCCCACTCGCCCCATACCGATGCGTGCCGGTGTATACCGCCGCAGCGTCTGCCATGGATCGAGCGTGACGAGAGGGTTACTCATGGCGCCTCGACTGATAGAGGGCTTCCTGAAAGCAGCGCCCTGGCCGCGTTCCCCGAAGGTGCAAGCCTGCCGTCGCGGTTGACGATCCCCATCTGCTGTAACCATTGCTCGAACTCGGGAGCGCGCCTGAGTCCGAGGACCTCGCGCACATAGAGTGTGTCGTGGAACGAGGTGCTCTGGTAGCTGAGCATGATGTCGTCGGCGCCGGGAACACCCATGATGAAGTTCACACCGGCGACGCCAAGCAGTGTCAGCAGCGTGTCCATGTCATCCTGGTCGGCCTCTGCGTGGTTGGTGTAACACACATCACATCCCATGGGCAGGCCCAGCAGCTTGCCGCAGAAGTGGTCTTCCAGTCCTGCGCGAATGATCTGCTTGCTGTTGAAAAGATACTCCGGCCCAATGAAGCCGACGACGGTATTGACCAGCAGAGGCGCGTATCTGCGCGCCACCGCATAGGACCGCGCCTCGCAGGTCTGCTGATCTACCCCGAAGTGCGCATCGGCGGAGAGCGCACTTCCCTGCCCTGTCTCGAAGTACATGCAGTTCTGTCCGACGGTACCGCGTTTGAGTGAAAGCACGGCCTCGTGGGCCTCCTGTAGCAGGCTGAGTGTGATACCGAAGCTCTGATTTGCCTTCTGGGTCCCGGCGATCGACTGAAATACCAGATCGACCGGTGCCCCGGACTCGATGGCCGTCATCGTATTGGTGACGTGCATCAGGACGCAGGACTGCACAGGCGCCTCGAACCGCTGCCGGAAGTTGTCAAGCGCCCAGAGAAGTTCAATGGCCTTCGTTGTGCTGTCGGTTGCCGGATTGATGCCAATCACAGCATCGCCGCAGCCGTAGAGCAGGCCGTCTACCGTGGAAGCGAGGATGCCTTGAATGTCGTCGGTAGGATGGTTTGGCTGAAGGCGGACCGCCATGTGCCCTGGCAGGCCGAGCGTATTGCGGAAGCGCGTGACGACGCGGCACTTTTTCGCGGCGAGAATCAGGTCCTGGTTGCGCATCAACTTCGAGACGGCGGCGACCATCTCCGGCGTCAATCCAGCCGAGACGGCAGACAAGGCTTCGGCATCGCGCTCTTCGCCGAGTATCCATTCGCGTAGTTCGCCCACGGTGAGATGGCGGATGGGGGAAAAGACCTCGGCATCGTGCGTGTCGATGATGAGGCGCGTTATGTCGTCGTTCTCATACGGGACAACGGCCTCAGCGAGAAACCGAACCAACGGAACGTCGGCCAGAGCAAAACGGGCCGCAGCCCGTTCGATCTCCGACTCAGCCGCAACCCCGGCGAGAACATCGCCTGAGCGAAGCGGACTTGCTTTGGCAAGCAGCGTCTTGAGGTCCTCGAACCGATAGGTCCGCCCGCGGGTTGTATGAGAAAAGCTCACGATCCGGAATGCTCCTCGACAGCATCGGCAGCCTCCGGCACGAACCTCTTTCCGCGCCAGCTCAGCCGCAGTCCAAGGTATCCCACAACCAGCAGGCCAACAAACATCAGCGCAATCAGACGATTGTAGTAAACAAGACTGGCAATACAAATTCCCGCGCAAAGTAGCGTCCAAATAGGCGCGAACGGATACAGTCGTGCGCGAAATGGCCGCGAAAGGTGCGGCTCTGTCGTGCGCAGCCGGAAGAGTGCGAACATGCTGACGACATACATGACCAAAGCACCAAGCACGGACATGGTGACAATGTTCGCCGTCAACGGCTGCCCTCCGATGGTAATCCACGAGTCGCTGTAAATCGCCGCGATGCCAACCAGGCCACCGGCAAGGATCGCAAGATACGGTGTATTGAAACGCGAATGGACTTTGCCGAGAACTGATGGAAGATAGCCGGCGCGGGCCAGCGCAAAGATCTGCCGCGAATAGCCGAAGATGATTCCGTGCAGCGAGGCCACAAGCCCGAACAGACCCAGCCAGACGAGCATGTGCAGCCATCCGCTCTTTGCTCCGACGATGATCTTCATCGCCTGCGGCAACGGGTCGTTGATGTCGGCCAGCACGCGCCAGTCACCAACGGCTCCAGCAAAAACCATCACACCAATCGCCAGCAATAGGAGCGTCATGATTCCGGCAATGTACGCAATCGGGATGGAACGCGAAGGACGCTTCACCTCTTCAGCTGCCATCGCAACACCTTCGATGGCGAGAAAGAACCAGATTGCAAAAGGAACCGCAGCAAACATACCCGCAACGGTGATGGCAGAGAAGTGATCGTGGCCGGCCCATCCGTGCGCGAGGAAGTTGCTCAGCCTGAAGCCGGGAGCGACGACCGCCATAAAGACCAGCAGCTCGATGATTGCAAGCACCGTAACAATGAACTCGAAGCTCGCGGCAATCTTCACACCGATGATGTTGATCGCCATGAAGAACACATAGGCCAGCACCGCCGCATGTCTGGGCGAAAGGTCCGGAAACTGGACGTGAAGGTAGGCCCCGATGGCCAGCGCAATCGCCGGTGGCGCGAAGACGAACTCCACCAGAGTGGCTGCGCCTGCGATGTAGCCTCCTGTATCGCCAAAGGCGCGCTGAGCGTAAGCGAATGGGCCGCCCGCGCTGGGGATTGCCGTCGTCAGCTCAGTAAAACTGAAGATGAACGCCGTATACATGGTGGCCACCAGAACGGTGGTCAATAGAAAGCCGAGTGTGCCCGCGCTGGCCCAGCCATAGCTCCAGCCAAAGTATTCGCCTGAGATGACGAGGCCGACTGCGATCCCCCATAGCTGCCAGGTGTTCAGCGTTGCCTTGAGCTTTGCGTGTTCTTCCATGCCGCCTCGCAGTCCTCATTATTATGGGACTACGCCTGGTGGGGTTATCAAGAATCGGCAATCAGGCATGGCCTTCCGACAAAAAATTTCCTGAAATTTGCCGATTTCTGCTAACGCTCGTGTTTTGTGCTGACTATGCTGGAACCCATGGATGGCCGGGCGGCACGTTTGCAGCGCCTCATCGCGCAGGAGTACCGTAGCTACGCCCAGACGTAGGCGATCTCCCACAAGCTCACCCACGCCCGTCTAAAAAGACATCCAAATCGATGAAGGAGCGCACCCCATGTCCACCATGACCACCGCACCAGCCAGCAAAGTCGCACCCGGGTCATACGGGTTTCCCGTTAAGTTTCGAAAACAATATGGCAACTACATTGGCGGAGCGTGGGTTGCGCCCGCCTCTGGCACCTATTTTGAAAATGTCACACCAGTCACCGGCGAGGTCCTCTGCGAGATTCCGCGCTCGAACGCCGACGACATCAACCGGGCACTTGATGCCGCCCACGCCGCCAAGGGAGCGTGGGGTCGCACATCCACCGCTGTACGGGCCCACATTCTCGAACAGATAGCCCAGCGCATGGAAGATAACCTGGAGATGCTGGCCACCGTCGAGACATGGGACAACGGCAAGCCAATCCGCGAGACCCTGGCTGCCGACCTCCCCCTCTGCGTCGACCACTACCGTTACTTCGCCGGCGCCATTCGTGCGCAGGAGGGAGGAATCTCGGAGATTGACCACGACACCATCTCCTACCACTACCACGAGCCCTTGGGCGTCGTCGGCCTCATCATTCCGTGGAACTTCCCGCTGCTGATGGCAGCCTGGAAGCTCGCACCCGCGCTGGCCGCAGGTAACTGCGTGGTGCTGAAGCCAGCCGAACAGACTCCGCTCGGTATCCTTGTTCTGATGGAGTTGATTGGCGACCTTCTGCCACCCGGCGTCCTCAACGTCGTCAATGGCTTCGGTCTGGAAGCCGGCAAGCCGCTCGCCTCAAGCACGCGCGTGAATAAGGTGGCCTTTACCGGAGAAACCACCACGGGACGACTCATCATGCAGTACGCCTCGCAGAACATCATCCCCGTCACGCTGGAGCTGGGCGGCAAGAGTCCCAACATCTTCTTCGCCGATGTGATGCGTGAGGACGACGCCTTCTTCGACAAGGCGCTGGAAGGCTTCACGATGTTTGCGCTGAACCAGGGAGAAGTCTGCACCTGCCCATCGCGTGCGCTGGTCCAACAGTCCATCTACGACAAATTCATGGAGCGGGCGCTCGACCGCGTGAAGAAGATCAAGCGGGGCAATCCGCTGGATCGCGACACGATGATCGGCGCGCAGGCTTCAACCGAACAGATGGAGAAGATCCTTTCCTATCTTGACATCGGCAAAAAGGAAGGCGCGAAGGTCCTCACGGGCGGCAAGCGGGCGGACAATGGGGCCGACCTGGCCAACGGATTTTATATTGAACCGACAGTCTTTGAAGGCAACAACAAGATGCGCATCTTCCAGGAGGAGATCTTCGGGCCGGTGGTTTCGGTTACTCCGTTCAAAGACGAGGAAGAGGCCCTGTCGATTGCCAATGACACGCTGTATGGCTTAGGGGCAGGCGTTTGGACACGCGACTTGAACCGCGCCTACCGTTTCGGACGCAACATCCAGGCGGGACGTGTCTGGACGAACTGCTATCACCTGTATCCGGCGCACTCGGCCTTTGGCGGATACAAGCAGTCCGGCATCGGACGCGAGAACCACAAAATGATGCTTGACCACTATCAGCAGACGAAGAACCAGCTCGTCAGCTACAACCCCAACGCGATGGGCTTCTTTTAGACCTTCGCGCCTGGCTACTGCAACGCCTCCACTTGCCGCAACCAGTGGAGGCGTTGCAGTCCACATTGGACCACGCTGTTATGCCCTCTATTCCTCAACAAGTCATCGCTACGCCAGCCGCTATGGAGCTGATCGCGAAGCTCAAGCGGAAGCACGGCGACCTGATGTTTCATCAGTCCGGCGGGTGTTGCGACGGAAGCTCGCCGATGTGCTATCCACGTGGCGAGTTTCTCGTCGGCGACAGCGACATGCTGATCGGAATACTGGGGGAGACGCCGTTCTACATGAGCCGGAGCCAGTTTGAGTACTGGAAGCACACGCAGCTTATCCTGGACGTCGTTCCTGGACGCGGTGGTATGTTCTCGCTGGAAAATCCGGAGGGCATTCGCTTCCTGATCCGCTCTAATGTCTTCACGGATGAGGAGATAGCCTCACTGCGTGCGGCAGGACGAATTTAGACTGCTCGATGGGATGCTGTTATATCGGAGTCAATGATTCTGCATGGCTTGTGGCCGAGTTTGCGCGTGGCTGTGCTTACAGTTTGGGAAGTGTTCTCTCAATAGTGCCTTCTTCTCGCCGAGCATGCCGCATTCCAGTACCGTAACCGATTCCCAGACCAAGGCCGCAGGTTGCTTGAATCGACCAAAGTCTTGAGGGACGAGGTTGCCTGAGTGAAGGTAATAGCATCAAACTACAGGCTGCGAAGTTCTACTATTACAAAGCTATCGCTTTTCTGCGTCCGTCTTGGCCGAAGAAGGGCGATGGCACAGGCTATAGGATGACACTGACTCAAGCACATCTACGATCACAGGTTCTTTTGTTAACAACCTTTTGCTGGCTTGGGATCGCCGCAAAGGGACAACAATCACCCCCCGCAAATGCCCCCACAGCGCACCCTATGTCGCGGCCTTCGGCAATCATGCAGCCTTCGCTCAATGTCGTAGGTGAAGCGTTGGAGGTCTTACACCCCGAGAAGTGGAAGGCGCCAGGCAGCGTACGTGAGGCGACCACCGCAAATATCGACTCGATCCGCCGCGATCTTGAGGTGACGCTGCCGCCTCTGCTGACTGCTGCCGACCAGGAACCCTCCTCAGTCGCACACGCGCTGCCTGCCTATCGCAACATTGAGGCGCTGTATGACGTGCTACTCCGTGTGACGGAGGCAGGACGCCTTGCCGCCCCTCGGGATCAGTCAGTGACGCTGCAAAGGGCGCTCGCCAGTCTTGAAGACGGCAGGCGTGCGTTCGCCGAACAGATGCAGTCCGCAGCGGTAGCGCACGACCTGCAACTCCACAATCTGGAAGCCGCAGCACGGGCAGCTCCACGCACAGTCGCTGCCACGCCTGCACCTTGCCCTCCTGCGCCGCACATCCGGAAGCGTAAGACGACCTCAAAAACGACGCGGAAACCGGTGCATTCGTCCACCAGCGAGCCGACGAAAACGGCCTCTCACTAGCGGGCCGCTCGATACCTCTTGCGCATTGCGGCTGGTACATTGGCATAGAGTGATGCATATGCGATTTCTTCCCTGTTGCCTGCTTTTCGTCGTGCTTTCGGCGCTTCCGGCCTACTCGCAAACAGAGTCGTCCGTGGTTCGCGTTGACGTGAACGCGCAAGGTGCGACAACCGCCTTTCCGCACTTCTGGGAGCAGATATTCGGATCCGGTAGGGCCACCCTCTCGCTACGTGAGAGCTACCGTGACGACCTACGCACGGTGAAGAAGGTCACCGGGTTCAAGGCCGTCCGTTTTCACGGCATCTTTCTAGACGACGTTGGACTCTTCCACCTCGACCGGAACGGCAAGCCAGTCTATAACTTTTCCTACGTCGATCAGATCTACGACGGATTGTTGGCCAATGGCATACAGCCATTCGTTGAGTTGAGCTTCATGCCGAAGGACATGGCCTCCGACCCGGCTGCTCTGCACGCCTTCTGGTACAAGCAGAACGTCTCGCCGCCGAAGGATTACGAGCTGTGGGACGGCATGGTTGAGGCGTTTGCGCAACACCTCATTGACCGCTATGGCATCGACGAGGTTTCGAAGTGGGACTTCGAGGTATGGAACGAGCCGAACATCGATTTCTGGGTAGGTAAGCCGAAGCAGGCAACCTACTTTGAGCTGTATGACCACACTGCGCGTGCGCTCAAAAAAGTCAACAGCCGCATTCGCGTAGGCGGGCCGGCCACGGCGCAGGCGGCATGGATTCCGGCGTTTCTTGAACATTGCAAGGAAAACAACGTGCCGGTTGACTTCGTGACGACCCATGTCTACGCGAACGACACAGCCAAAGACGTCCTTCATACCAATGAGCAGATCCCGCGCGACCGCATGGTGTGCCGATCCGTGCGCAAGGTGCATGACGAGATTGCAGCCTCACCGTTCCCGAAGACACCGCTCATCTTCAGCGAGTACAACGCCAGCTATGCCAACGAGCCGGACGTGACCGACACTGTCTACATGGGGCCATGGCTGGCCGAAACGGTGAGCCAATGTGACGGCCTGACGGAGGCGATGAGCTACTGGTCATTCTCCGATGTTTTCGAGGAGCAGGGTGTGGTAAAGACCCCGTTCTATGGTGGCTACGGCCTGATTGCAGAGGACAGCATTCCGAAGCCTGCGCTGAACGCATTTGCGATGCTACATCGGCTCGGCAACCGCAGGCTGAAGGTAGACTCCGACGCTGCGCTTGCGACGAGAGCAGACGATGGAAGCACCGCTGTGTTGCTGTGGAACTATGCTCCCCCCTACGGCACGGGCGCAACATATACCCAGCCTCCGGCAGCCCCAGGGCCGGCAAAGACCTTCCACGTCCACCTTACGGGTGTCGCTCCCAACGCATCGGCGGAGATCTGGCGGCTGGATGCCAATCACGGTAACGTGATCAATGCCTACGATGCAATGGGGCGTCCTGCATTCCCTACGCGCGAGCAGATTGTCCAGCTTCGAGCGGTAGGGCAGCCTTCGCCTCCGGAAGAGACGTCGCTCAGTGGAGGCGAACTGACGGTTGAAATCCCTCCGCAGGGTCTTGTGTTGATCAAAATTACAGGGAATAGCACTAAATAAGTGCTGATGCTTCAGTAGGGATTCGTGACATCAGGTGGATAGTCTTCGCCGAACTTGTTCGCATGATGGTTCATCATGTCGCCGGTGGCGGTGAGACGGAAGTCTCCGAGCCGCGTGTTTCCGGAGGAGATTTCTACGATGCGGCCCAGCGCATTGAGACGCTCGTTGTCGACATTTTCCGCCCAGATGTGCAGCCGGTAGCTGCCGGGCGGGACATTATGAATGACGATGGTCCCGTCGGCTTTGGAGATGCCATAGTAGGGAGTGCTGAGCGTGATGACAACGGCGCCCATCTCCGGATGAATATTACAAAAGATATAGGAGACGCCCTCGCGATCGAATCGAACTGCGCGATGCGTGTGCGCTTCGTAGAGGCCAAGATCGAATCGCTTGCCGTTGAAGAGTGAAAACACATTATGAAAGAAGGGATCGAGGTTGGGGAAATCGACATTACTACCGGTGGGAACTACGAGCAGGTGTGGGATGAATTTTTTGTTCTTTTGCACCAGGGTATAGGTCTTCGTCTTTCCCGGATCGGACGGGACCTGCGTTTTCCGGGTTGCAACTAACCAGATAACAACGTCGGCGGAGGAGGTATGCTCAGTATGTGCGCGGCCCGTCTGGCGTTTGACTTCAACATGCGCGGAGACATCGACCGCCTGTGACCAGGCAAACGGCGTCAGCGTAAGGATCGAGAGCGCCGCCACACGGAAGCAACAGCGACTCTTTGTCAGCCTAATCGTCATTTATTACGCTCACTCACGACGGTCCTACGGAAATTCAGAGTCAAAACTGATACCCCGCAGTAATGGTGAAGACATTCGCAACGTTGTCCGTGCCAGAATAACGCCTGCTAAGTATTCGACGGTACTCGGGCGAAAGGATGAGATATGTGCGGGGACGAAAGATAAGATTTCCGGCAACAGTACTATTTCGTGCGTAGGCCTGAAAAGGGTTTGGGGAGGGAGACAAGACAAGCCCCTCAAAGTTGCTGCTGAAGGCGTTGTCGAAGCCGAACATAGCATTGGCCTCGAAGGTTTGTCCGAGTCGGAGTTTCAACTGGCTCCAGCCGCCAGCGGCTTCGACGCCGCGGGTAACGGCAAGGCCCGTGACAGCATCCTTACCTGTCAACGTGTCCTTGTATGCTCCTCCGCCGAGACCGCCGAGTGAGCGGCCGCGATAGATCTCACCCCTGAGCTCGAACCATTTCACTGGAATCCTCCAGTCACCTGTAACTGCCCAAGCGTGTATCCGCGTGGAACTGTTATAGAACAGGTTGCTGGAGTAAGCACCGATGCCAAACTCGAAAGAGTGTTCGATGTCGCTGAAGTCGCCCGCATTGCGATAGGAGACTCGACCTTCATAACCCGGATGACGGGAGGATTCAACAGGACTATCAAGTTGGATAGCAGTGTAGCCCGGAGACTGCGGATAGATAAAACCTCCTTCCAGAGCGAGCGCGTGTCCATCAAGAAATGGGACACGCTGTTCGACCCGAAGCTGAGGCGACCAACTCCAGAGATTTCCGGAACCGGCCAGAGCAGGCTGCGCGACGGTTGCGTAGGAGTCCGGAGAGAGCGGTGAGATGAAGGGTCTCGAATAACCAACATCAACTGTTGTCTTATCCCAATCGAGCCTGGCCATCGCTTCCCGCATACGCATGACGCCTGCGGCGGAATTGTAGCCATACATATTCGAGGACGTGCCGCCAAAGAAATCAACACCAATTCGAGCGGAACTGCGGGCGCTGCCCAACCTTGGCCCCGTGGCGTCGAGCGCAAGAACGGTTTGTCGCAGCGTAGCTCCTGCGCTGCCGTGCGACGCTCCGGAAGCACGTGGAAATGCCAGTGTGGGAAGCTCCACGTTGTCGACAACCCCTGCATTGAAGAAAGCGTTGAAGAGCGCCAGACCCGAAATTCGAACGGGATATTTGGAGGAGGTCTCAACTTTGGTCTGATCGTGTTGCTTGATTTCTGCCTGTACGGCATTCTGCTCTTCCTGGATGGACTCCAGGCTTTGCGCGACGGCAGAAGTATTCTCGTTGCTCGAAGGCGAAGTGGCCGTAGTTGCACCGCTGACGCCAGCCGCATTGACGGGCATCTGTGTACGCATGGCTTCGATCTGAACGCGAAGCTGCTGAATCTGCTCCGACGACTCCTGGAGCGCCTTCTGTGTTCTGGTAAGCGCGACCGTCACCTTATTGAGACGGTCCTCCATTTCTGCAAGACGAGATGAGTTCGCATCCGCAGTGTCGACTACATATCCCGATCTGGCCGCTGAGCCCAATGCCGTCTGGCCTGCCGGTGCCGCGCAGCTCAACGTAAGCAGTAAGGCAACGAAAGTGAAACGGCGGCGAATAGGATGCAATGAAAACGTGGATGAGCGAATCGCTATACGGTCCATAGGTGCTCACAGAGGCTTCAGATTTCTGTACTGCCAGCAGTGCCTATCTGCTCGTTGATGTTGCTGATGGTGACAGAGTCCGGCTGTTGCTTGTGGTGAGGCTCCTTCAAGAATCGCTTGTATAGCAGGATGCTGAAGACAGTCTTGCCGGGCATAGACTCCTCAATCTTCACTTCCCCACCGTGCTCCTGGGCAATATGTTGTGCAAGCGTCAGGCCGAGGCCTACGCCGTTTTCCTTCCCGGCGCTGACGAAGGGCTGAAAGAGGGTTTGACGAATTGCACTCGGCACGCCCGGTCCAGAGTCGCGGATGGCAATTCGGATCTTTTCCTCATCCTCTGATACCGTGACCACTACAACAGGTGATGCCTTGCCGGATTTCGCTGCCTGGCAAGCATTCAACAAGAGGTTATACACCGCGCGACCCAGTTTTTTGGGGTCGACCCAAGCATCGACGAAGCCCAGGTCAGAAGCACAAATTTCGACGGAGCTGCACTCGGGATGCTGGCGCACTGAATGAATCGTACGCTCTACAAGTTGACCTACTGACTCGTACACAAGATGGAGTGTCTGACCAGTTTGACTGAAAAGCAGCAGCGATTCGATCAGATCAGTCATTCCTTGAATTCCTTCGCGCACCTCCAGCAGCAATTCGAGCCGCTCTTTCGCGCCAGCATGTGGAAGACTCATAAATTCGGCGTTGGCATAGATTGCGGAGAGATGGTGACGTAGATCGTGTGATACCGAGCTTGCCATCCTTCCTATTGTGGCGAGGCGATCGGATTCGAGCAGCACTTTATGGGTGCTTTTCAACTCTTCGCGCATCCTATCAAAACTTTGCGAGAGTTCCTGGACTTCCTGCGCCCCGTCGGGACTGAGGCGGTAGTTGAAATCACCTTGTCCGAGCGCTCGCGCACCTGAGGCAAGCGCCTCCAATGGACGAGTGATCATGCGTGAGATTGCTGCCGCCAGAGCTAGACCGATGAGCAATGCGAATGCCCCGAGCATGACGATCCAACGGTTGACACGATGCAGATATTCGCTAGCGCGGTCGTATGACTTAAGGACGACGAGCCGTACATTGCGTCGACCGGCAGCGGGCAACGGAACGGCGGCAGCCACATAGACTTCGTTGTCCAGTTGGATCTTCCGGGGCGTGTCGCCCATTGCATCCAGTTCCTGCCGCTGCGACCGCAGCTCCGACAGTCTGGCCACAGGCAACGTTGCGGCTGAAACCCCGTCATCCACCATAAATGCAACCTCCGCAGCGGCAGCCTCGCTGACCTGTCTGGCAACCTGATCGTCGATTGAGTAACCGATGATGACATAGCCCAGTTGCGAATCGTTGGCCGGAGGTCCGAAGAGCAGCGGCTGGATAGAAACGACGTAGAGGTTTGGTCCGAAGGCGACTGTGCATGGATCGTCAGCTTCGACCATACAGGCGTGCAGGCCTCGCGTAACCAGGTCGTTGTCGAGAGCAGGGCCGCGGTTGGAATAGGTAAATAGCTTACCCGTCTGGCTGGCGAGGGCAAAGAGGTCGCTGCCGCTGATGCTCCAAAACTCATGACTTCCGTCCTGGATTGTCTGGGCATCCTGCGTCACCATCAATGCCTTGAGGCTGGGGAGGTCTGCGAGCAGCGAGGCTTCCCGAGAGAGCATCTGGTTGCGTTGATGCGAGATATTGCGAAAGGTATCGAGAGAGTGAGAGAGATCGGCGTTAAGACCCTTGTGGATCTCCTGCTGCACCGTGAGCCGGATGATCAGCAGACATGTCGCTGTGAGCCCAAGCGACGCGGCAAGCAGTGAAGCCATCAGGATCGTGCGCATGCGCCAGTGTTTCATCGGTCACTCATTCCTTTTGAGGCGCTCGCTTGTTATACATGCGGCACAAATTTATAGCCAACGCCATGGACTGTGCGGAAATGGACTGGATTCGCAGGATCCACTTCGAGCTTCTGGCGAAGTTTCAGAATCTGGTTGTCCACCGTGCGCGTAGTGAGATGGAAGCTGAGACCCCACACGTCGCTGAGTAGCTCCTCACGAGCAATGGCGCGACCGGGGTTCTCAAAGAAATACCGCAACAGCTTGAATTCGTGCGCGGTGAGAGGAACGAGTGCGCCACTTCTGTATATCTCCATCTTGACGAAATCGACGGTGACATTGCCAAAACCGAGCGGCAGTCCTTCCACCTTTCTTCGCGTGCGCCGGATCGCTGCCTGTACGCGCGCCAGCAACTCGCGCGGACTGAATGGCTTGGTCATGTAATCATCTGCTCCCGTTTCTAGCAGGAGTACCTTATCGGCCACTTCAGTCACGGCGCTCAGCACGATGACCGGCGTGTCGTTCGACCATGCCTTGATCTCCTTGCAGACGCTGCGACCGGAAAGACCGGGCAGCATCAGGTCGAGCACCACCGCCGCGGGACGGCGGCTTTTACAGGCGGCCAGACCTGAGGGGCCATCCCCTTCGACCTGGACCTCATAATCCTCTGCAATGAACAATCTTTGCAGTGCCCGTTGAATGCGCGAATCGTCTTCGATGACAAGAATCAGACTCATATATCTACCCCGATCAGAGCTGAGATGTGGATGATCGCCCCACTAATCCCCCTCTTTAGTTTCCGCCAGGACAAAGGCGGATCTGCCGACATCCCGCGAAATGACAAAAAAGAGATAATTAAGCATTGCCAGCCAACTCCGACAAAACTATAGCTCACAGACTGTGCTCCGTGGCAAAAGCTGCCCACTCGGTAGCCGCCCGAAGAGAATGGCCGCTATGCCTGCGAGCATGGCAACCGCAATTAGCGCAGCCGAATAGCCAAAACGGACAATCGCCGCGCCCATTGCCAGCGCCGCCACCGCTTGCGCAATTCCGCTAACAAAGAATGCCGCCGCCGATGCTCCATTATGTTCGGCAGTCGGAATCCGGTCCATTAGCAGGTTATAAATGCCGGGCTCATTCATCGACTGAGCCGACATGTAAATCCAGTAAATCGCCGCGACTTGCGCTTCGGCATGACTCGCGGAGAGCAGAACGAGCGTCGCGGCAACCGCCAACTGCGTCATCATAATGCCAGAAGCCAGACCGGCGCGCCGGAAGAGCAACGGCGCACAAATCACGGCGATGAACTGCCCCAGGTTGGCGAACGAAAAGACAGAACCGGCACGTGCCATCGAAAAACCAAGATGATGAACAAAGTAGACATTCGCAAACGGAGCGAATGAACCCGTAACCAGACCCCAGATGGCCATCGCGGGCAGGAAGCGGCGTAAAAAGGGGTTGGAAAAGCGTGGTAATTCCGGCCCGGAAGCATTTGCCCGCAAAGTAAGTCTGGAGATAGGGATGAGCGCCAGAAGCGCAATGCCGCATGAGACAAGAAGCGCCGCGCCGGTCGCCCGAGGGGATGTAAGCGACGAACCCGGAGCAAGTGAAAGAATCCACGCCGGCAGTCGACCTGCGAAGAAAGCTCCGAATCCCGCGACTCCGATACCCGATGCAAAAATAAGGCTGAAGGCAACAGGACGCTGCTGTTCTGTGGCAAGGCCAGCGACTGAAGGCGAAAGGCAAACCGCCCAACTGCACAGCGTAAGCCCGCAACATACAGCAAGGATAAGCTGTGCGGGTTGCCAGACGATCAGAGCGCGGAGAATGGAGAAGCACACAGTAAGCACTACACATCCGGTCAAAATCGCACGCAACCCAAATCGCTGTGCCGCAACTCCAGCAGGAATAGTGCCGATGATCGTGCCTATGGCCATTAGCCCGCCGACGAAGCCGAGAAACCTCTCGTTAAAACCAAAGTTGAGCAAATAAAGGTTGAAGAGGAAAAAGTACGCCGAGAACCCGAAGTTGAAGAAGATCGCTGCGGTAAAAAATACCCAGAACTGTCCGCGGGGAACATTGGCCAGCCAGCGCTGCCGCCGCGCCTCCAACGAAGAGATGGTTTTGGCCGGAGTTCCCATGAGTTGCGTCATATCGCCTCGCTGACTTCACCCTTGGCCAGACGATCGAGTTGAGCGACAGCTCGCGTGAGATCGGAATAGCGCAACTCATAGGTGTCGACAGCTGAAAGCTGTTCCAATGTGGCCGTCTGCGACAGGTCGATGACCTCCTCGGGATACACGTGCTGACGGAGATAATCCATCGCGAATCCCCTGGGAAGAGGCTTCAACTGAGCAACAGAAGACGGACGCCGGTTCAAAAAGATAATGTTGTGTATCGCGGCTTCTTCGACTGCGAGAATGTTCGGCAGTTCGGAAGTGGGGACTTCAATCGAAGGCTTGCCGCGTGCGCGGGGTGTCAGGCTGCGCCCGCCTAGCTCGGGGAAAAGAGTCTGAGCGGACGGACGAAAGCGAAACTGGTGCGAATTGCCAATGACGCGCGGCTGGTCTACACCGCGCAGAAGATGGCTCGCGTCATCGGATGTATAACTCCAGCCTGCACGCGCGCAGCCGTAGGCCAGCGACGACTTGCCCGCGCCGGACGCTCCGCAGAGCAACATACCGCGCCCGTACCGGCTGACGGCAGCAGCATGTACCGTCACCACGCGCAATGTCGCAAGAAGAGTCAGCGCGAGCGCCTCAAGAAAGTGATAGCGCAGATAGCTGCTATCGAGCATGGCTCCGCGATTCAACCACGCAAACGCAAATCCTTCCTTGAGGTCGCAGGATGCCTGATTGTGGCCGTCCGCGACAAGGGACAGCAAATGACCCCTGGCACGCACAACAGGGGCAGGAGGGCAAATCGCAGGACCCGTGTTGACGACACCGATACACAACCTTAAGGCACGATCCGAATAACGCTGGCGCAGGCCACCCCAACTTTCCATTGCCGCATCAAGCACTTGCTCTGAATTCGTCTCAATCTCAACAGCGAAGCCAAGCGGGAAAAATACGCGGCGGAGCGGCAATAGGGTCTTACACAACAGCGGGTCGTCTTCTGGCGTCGCCACGCTATAAGTTGAAGCTGCTAAAGCGTTCGCGTCCGTTCTATATTCCTGCACGAGATCGGACATTAGACCTCTCTCCTTTGTTGAAATGCGCGGTTTCATATCACGACTCGAAGCCGAGCACCTCAATCTTGTGAATTGCCCAGTCGATTAGAACTTTCTCCTGCGGCCTGCTGAGACTGAGTTCATGAAGAAGCGACAGCGCCCGATTGTCACCCTGCCACGCGACGATACGTATCAGCCGCTCCTGAACCGAAGGGCTGGATATTGGCAAGGCATGCCGCACATCTTGAAGAACTGCGGGGCCCGCCTTCACCAACATCCACTCCGCACGGTCGGCCACAACCTCGTCCGTGGAACCGAGGGCCTGGATCGCCAAAGCAGGATCGGCTGCGATGCGGTCCCAAAGCTGGTATCCGGCGAGGAGTGCTGTCACCTGTGAGTAGTCACTCACAGGACGAAAAGCCTGACCAGCAAGCGAATGCAGCGCGTCTTCGGGCGAGAGCAGTTCCAGCGAGTGGACTAGCTTCATCTGCTCGCGGTAGGTCTCCACAATCGGATCGATCTCTGCCTGCGTAAGTTTTGGTTTGCCGCGGCTCACATAGCGCGCGTAATCCTCGGCTATCTCCTTTTCTTCCTGGTTGAGCAGTTCCGGAATCGCATGAGCCGCGACTTCCGGCTGATGACGAGCAAGAGCAAGCGCGGCCGCTCCTCGTACAGTTGGAGTCCTGTTTTTCAAAAATGGAAGGAGTATGTCCGCAGGCACATCTCCCTGACAACGGCTCAGTGCAAGCAACGCCTCCCTCAGAACCACAGCATCCTTGTCTTGCAGCAAGGCGAGAAGTCCGGGCGAACACGGCGCACCTATCATGCCAAGCGCCCACGCCGCATTTTTCCGGGCAGTCATCTCTCGTGCAGAAAGCGCGCGGGTGAAGACGTCCGCTGAGATTGCTGGGCGTGCCGTGACCAACGCAACGGCAGCCGCACGGGAGATTTGATCATCGGGATCGTGGAGCCACCGGAGAAAGAGTTTTTGCGTCGGAAAACCCTCGTAATATGAGAGTTCGCGCACTGCACGGACACGGCTCTCCTCTTTCCCTGATGACGCGGCAGACGCCAGTGCGGCAAGCTTTGCTTCGACTGGACGACCCACTGCGTCCGCACCGAGTCTCGGATAATCCACATTGATTGCATCCACTCCCGCAGCAACTGCCTTTCGCATGGAGGGCATGTCCATCTCATATGCGTTGGCTGAAAAGTTCACGACCACGAACCTGCCCTGAGCATGAAGAGCTTCTACTTGCACGGCGGTGCAGCCCGGGTCAAGCCACGCCACTGGATCTCGATTCGCTTCCGGGTACAGTGCAAGCACATCGTCTGATTTGCCGCCAAAGATCACCCTTTCCAGCATTCCTTCTTGACGCAGCGCCGCAAGAATAGCTGGCCCCTCACCCTTGTCCTTAATATCGAGAAGAAGGCCAATACCCTGTTCGCGCGCCACGCGAAGTGCATCCACAAACAAGGGAATGCGCATGTGCGCAAAGCGGCCACTCATCGCCGCTCCGGTATCGAGCAACTTGAGCTCATCATAGGAAGTGCTCTCGACATCGCCCATGGCTTCGGTCAGCCGCTCAAGCATCCCGTCGTGATTCAGCACGAGCTGGCCATCGGCAGTCCGGCGAATATCAACCTCGACTACGTTACAGCCCATACGCGCTGCCAGCGCGAGCGCGTCCAACGTGCTTTCCGGCATATCGCGGTTCGCAGTGCGATGACAGATGAGCTGCACTTTGCCGCGTTGGAGAATGCCTGCTTTTGCGGCAGGCACTAGCAGACCTGCAACGATGAGAATGAAGAGGTCTTTCTTCATCACTCGGAGACCGTCCTCTGCTCCACTGCTACCAGATGATTGCTCTGTGTTTGCAAGGCAAGGTCCCGCTTCCAGCGTCTTGCTTCAATCAGGTACCGCACACCTTCAACGAGATGAAAGCGTGCACGAAAGAGTGCAAATCGCGCTTGAAACAGCCCCCTGTTGACCCTACTCCACAGGGTTTCGTTTGGCTCAGGGCAGGTAATACGCGGCACTCGATGCAGCGGCAAGAGCCGTCTACGTCTTATCTGCCGCCAGTCGTCTTCAGCCCCCGTCAACTCGTTCTCCAGCAGTAAGTACAACTTGGTTCCGGGAAGACTTGAGAGGACTGTTCTTCGTCCATAACGATTTGCCCAGAACCGTACATTCGCCGGCAGGCAATCAAGTGTCCAACTATTAAGTTGGGCAGGAGCACAACCCCCAAAGAGACAGGTCGAAAGATAGCTCGCCAGGCCAATGGCAAGATACGCATCACGCTTCGCCTCGGCGTATTGACGGACTCTGTTCCACAGTTCCCGATCGTCCTGGTGAGCAAATACAAATCGGTTGTACTCCAACAGCCACGAAAGACGGGTATACGGAGTACGCAGGTGCGAGAAGACATGGAGCGCCTGTACCAGAAACTGGTCGCCAGCAGACAGCACAGGAAAGCTGTAACCATGCCAAGTGCGTTCCTCGATGCGGCCAAGCCACTCACCATGCAGTAGCACATGCGGCGCAGCGACCGAGGTGCAGAAGTGCAACTCGACTGACCGTTGCGGTCCCGGTTTGTAATGATCTGCAATCCGTGCAGGACCCGACGACCCCGCCTTGAATTCCCACACTACTTCTGTTGCCATCGTCAACGTGTATCCCATTTCAGCGAGGACGCGACGGCAGAGATCCAGGTCACATTGGTCTACCAGAAAGTCAAAATCCAACTGATTCCGCAATGCCGGATCGGGACAATATCCAGGCGAGAGAGTGAGCCCTTTGACGTTGCAGTATCTCACGCCATGCTCAAGAAACACGCGGTTGATGGCGATAAACTCATCCATCAGGCATTCAGTCCGTTTGCTATTATCTGCAAGATTCTGTCGAAGTCTTTCAACCATCTGTGCAGATACAAATTCCTCAAGTCGGAGTTGCTGCACCTGATGCAGGAAATAGAGTGCCATCCCGCTGGCAATCAACCATGGATAGGCTCGCTCCCACTCCCCGCAAGCTACACCTGAAAGACGCTCCGCTGCCTTGTCCACCGGATCGCGGAAGGTGGAAATAACGGCATCAACTACCTTTTCATCGGCCGAGATGCTCCAACCCATGGATATCCTCATTAATGCTCTAGTGGTTGTAAACTTCAGGCTCTCCCAAACTGCCTGCCGGAGGTAGATGACGAAGGAAGATCACAATCGACCAAATCTCGTCGTCGCTCAGCGTTCCCTTCGATGCAGGCATCCCGGATGGTGAGATTCCGTTGTCGATAATCCACTTCAACTGGCCGTCGGTGTACGACTGCACTTCAGCAGAAGCTAGTGACGGCAGTGGCGGAGACATCTGATTAGCAAAGGGAACGCCCGTGCTTTGCCCATCGAGTCCATGACATACAACACAGTAGTGGCCGTATGCTTCTTTGCCCGCTGCAAAATTCTCCTTCGTGAACGACATGGGATTTTTCTCCGATTTATTGCGAACGGTAATGTCGTGCTTTACCGCCTCAAGGAAAGTCCGCTCAAATCGATTCGGCGTGGACACCTTGCAACCAGTCAGCAGCGCAAGCGCACAGACCGTTGGCAAAACCTGCCCAGCGCGCATCTGATTACTCCGTCACGCGGAGAGTCAGCTTCATCGATCCGTGCCCAGATCCGCAAAAGACCGAGCACTCGCCAACGAAGGTGCCGGTCTTTTCAGGCGTAAATGTGACTTTGCTTGTGGTCCCTTTTTTTGCTTTGATATTCAAACCCAATTCCTTGAACTTCAACCCATGTGCAACATCCTTACTCGTCAGCATGAGCACGACTGGCACTCCTTCTTTCAAAGTGATCACCGAAGGCATGTACTCGAAACGCTTCGCCACGATCTCAATTTGTTGTGGCTGACTTTGCGCAGCCCAACTTGTAGGCACGCAGAGTATTGCACCAAAAGCAACTGCCATCAGCGTCCGCAAGAAGAACCTGTGTTTCATAAATACTTCTCCTGAATAAATTCAAATCAAAGATCCTCGCTGCAAAATCTTCCCGTAGATTCCTCTAAGGCGACAGATAGTGCAGGATGTCTTGCGCATCTTCCGCACTCAGAGAAGCGCGCACGCGCATGTGGAGCACGATGGTTCTGGTAATCCGTGGCGAGAGTTGCTCCGGCGCCGTATGACAACGGCTGCAATTCTCCTGGAACTTCCGCTCGCCACTGCTGGACACAACCGCTTGTGCCGTGGCAGTCTTCTTGGAAACCCCTCTCTTATGCGGCGGCTGAGCAGGCAAGCAGCTCATGGAAAGGGCGAGACCGCAGAGGACGATGAGGACGAGGCGGACTCGCTGCCCACGGACTCTTGCAGGAATAGCAATCATTGGCCACCTCGCCACATCGGTAAAAGGAAGCGATAAGTGATCGCCATATCCCAGATGTTCGCGTTGCCTGTGGCAGAGAGCTTGCGCGAGTAGCTCGTCGTGAAGCGAACTTCCTGCGGCAAGTGGTACACCAGGCCTAAGTCGACCTGCTTCGTATCTGCCGCAGGAAGACTGTCACCGGGACCCGGACTATTGCGAAAAACCTGCTGTATCCGAAATAGAGGTTCCAACCGTCCGATGAAGTTGTCAGCGCCGCGCCACTGCGAAAGTCGGTAAGTACCCTCCAACCAGTAGCCCTGCGCATGTGCGCCGTGAGCATACTCAGAGCGGACCTGCAACGGCGCCCGCCATGGCTGCCACCAGAAATCAGTGCCAAACGAGTTGTTACGCGTGCCCTGAAGGAAACGCGCATAGGATGTTCCGACCTCAACGCGCTTGCCCGGAAAGTAAACGTCGATACGGTCTCCGGCCGCCCGCGCGGACTCAAACTGAGGCACACTGCTGAACGCGGAAAAATAACCGATGTAATTGACTTGAACTTCTGGCTTCGAAACCAGTACACCGCGCACCATCGCGCCGTCGCTGGAACCGGTCGTGCGTGTCCCAATGGGAAAGATCAGTGGAGCGTCTTGAAAGTTCTGCATCCAGATTGCCGACAGTCGCTCATTGTAAGTGCCGAAAGGGGTAAGGAAGCGGCCAACAGTAAGGGTGAGGTGCGAGGCAGCGATATAGTCCAGTTGCAGATATTGCGTCGACTTAAAGAAAGTTCCCTTATAAGGTCCATTCTTGCCGCCCTCAGGGGCGTACACTTCGCGAAAGTCAAACCTGGACTCCGCAAGCAGATGCCTGCCGATAGGAACCACGACCAGCGGCGCAACTACCGGCTGGAAGAAGTTGATTCCCGTATTCGTGCTGTCCAGAAAACCGACTCCACCGGAGACAATCGGAGTATTCTGAGCTACCGACGCGCGGACTGATAGAAGCCAAAGCATTGAACTGACGCAAAGCGCCATCGCTAAGGTTTTCCGCCGCTCGAAGTGTTTAAGAAGCCGCATAGGTGCCAGTTACTGACGCACCTTTACGCTAACAACACGCGCTCAGCCGAGTGTCAGCACCGTGTCTGCATAATGTCATTGGTTTGTAATCGCGCACCCAACCCCCTTTGAATGCGGGGGTCGCGGCCTTCTGATTAAGTCACTGGAGCGGGATTAAACAAAGCGAAATCATTGTGTAGGCCCCAATGGTCCGCCCACGTCTGTTTGCGTCCGCTGGCAACATCGAGGATGAGATGAAACAACTCCCAGCCGATTTCTTCGATGGTCGCGTCGCCGGTCGCAATTCTTCCTGCATCAAGATCGATCAGATCGGGCCAACGGTTTGCCAGCTCAGTGCGCGACGCAACTTTAATGACAGGAGCCATTGCCAGTCCGTAGGGTGTGCCCCGGCCTGTTGTAAAGACATGCATGTTCATCGCGGCCGCCAGTTGCAGCGTGCCACAAATGAAATCGCTCGCCGGCGTCGCAGCGAAGATTAGCCCTTTGCTCTTGACTCGCTCGCCGGGTCCAATTACGCCCATCAACGCGCTGCTCCCTGACTTTGCAATCGACCCGAGGGACTTTTCGACGACATTCGCGAGTCCACCTTCCTTGTTTCCAGGCGTTGGATTTGCGCTCCGGTCTGCCGCGCCGCGATGGAGATATGCGTCATACCAAGCCATCTGCCGTACCAGGTCGCGGGCCACGGACTCATTTACCGCGCGCGCGGTAAGCAGATGAATCGCATCGCGCACCTCCGTCACTTCGGAAAACATCACCGTTGCGCCGGTTCGCACCAGCAGGTCACTCGCATAGCCCACCGCCGGATTCGCGGTAACACCGGAGAATGCATCACTACCGCCGCACTGGAGGCCGACAACCAGGTCCGACGCAGGACAACTCACGCGCACACGCTGATTGAGCCGTTCCAGACGCTTTTCCGCCATTCGCATGATGGCCGCAACAATGTCTCCGAACCCGCGATGCTCCTCATCCTGAAAGCGCATCACATACGACTCTTCAGTAAGCACTGGAAGCCTACTTGCCGGCAGCATCCGCGTAGGCTGTAACTTCTCGCACCCCAGACTGACGACCAACGGAGTACCACCGAGGTTCGGATTCAGGCTGAGATTACCCAGTGTTCGAATCGGTATTTCAGCACCAGGAGCGTCGATAGCGACACCGCATCCATAGCTGTGCGTTATCGCAATGACGTCATCGACATTCGGATACCGAGGAAGGATCTCCGCTTTGATTCTTTTCACGGCAAAGTTCACACTGGGCGCGACACACTGCACCGTTGTGCTGATGCCCAGAATGTTCTTAGTCCCCACTGTACCGTCAGCGTTGCGATAACCCTCGAATGTATAGCCCTCAAGCGCAGGCTGTGGCACTGGTGTCTCGGTCGCCAGTGGCGCTCGATCAAGGTCGGGTGCCGTTGGTAGAGCGACCATCCCTTCATGCACCCAACTGCCTTGACGGATGGATCTCGTAGCTTGTCCAATCGTCACGCCATAGCGCACAATCGGCGCACCCTGCTCTATATCGATCAATGCCAACTTGTGCGCTTCGGGCACAGACTCCGTCAGAGTCAAGCCCGACTCAAACTGCACACCAGACGGCAGCCCACCGGAGTTCACAACAATCGCGACATTGTCGCGTTCATGCATTCGCAGATAGCGTGGCCGCCCAGTTTGCCGATCGCTCATCATTGCTCCTTCACATCGCGCGCCTTCAGGTGAGACAAGGCCGTTTAGGATTGAACTTCCATCCGGGACGCAGATATTGCATCGCCACAGCGTCGTCACGCCCGCCAGCTCCTGCCTGTTGATAGAGACGATGCGCAGCTTCTACCCGCTCCATGTCCAGTACGATGCCCAACCCGGGACGATCCGGCACAGTCAGCTTGCCTGCCACAATCTTCAGTGGCTCCGCCGTCAGTCGCTGTCCATCTTGCCATATCCAGTGTGTGTCGATCGCGGTTACATTGCCCGGCGCTGCTGCCGCTACATGCGTGAACATGGCCAGCGAGACATCAAGGTGATTGTTCGAGTGCGATCCCCACGTCATTCCCCACTCGCGGCAAAACTGCGCCACGCGCACCGATCCCTGCATTGTCCAGAAGTGCGGATCAGCCAGGGGAATATCCACCGCCTTCTCTTCCACCGCGTATCTCATTTCTCGCCAATCGGTCGCAATCATATTCGTCGCAGTAGGCAGACCAGTGGCTCGACGAAACTCCGCCAACGTCTCTCTGCCTGAGAAGCCATGTTCTGCACCACAAGGATCTTCCGCGTAGGCCAACACGTTCCCCTTTCCTCTGCACAGAGCAACCGCCTCCGCGAGAGACCACGCTCCGTTTGGATCAAGTGTGATGCGGGCATCAGAAAACCTCTCAGCGAGCGCAGACGCGGTTTCCATCTCCTGGGCGCCGGAAAATACGCCACCTTTCAATTTGAAGTCCCGAAAGCCATATCTCTCATGTGCGGCTTCGGCCAGGCGAAGAACCGCATCACTCGACAATGCCTCTTCGTGCCGCAGCCGTAACCAATTATCACTCGCACGCTCATCGCTCTTATAAGGAAGGCCAGTCTTCTTTCTGTCGCCGATAAAGAAGAGATAGCCGAGAACGTCCACGCAGCTTCGCTGTTGCCCCTCTCCCAGCAACTCTGCAACCGGCACACCCAGATATTGTCCAAGCAAATCAAGCAGTGCGCACTCAATCGCCGTCACTGCATGAACAGTAGTCCGCAGATCGAATGTCTGCACACCCCTTCCGGCAGCATCTCGGTCCGCAAAGCGCCTTCGCACCTCGTTCAGAATGCGCTGGTACGATGCAATCTGCTTACCCTCCACCAAAGATCGCGACTCTTCAAGCACCTGACGAATCTTCTCGCCGCCCGGCACCTCGCCCACTCCTGTGTGTCCTGCACTATCACTCACAATGACCAGGTTCCGCGTAAAAAAGGGCGCGTGTGCACCGCTCAGGTTCAACAACATGCTGTCGTGGCCCGCAACCGGCACCACGTGCATCGTCCTGATCTGTGGCGAGCTGTAGGAGGAACTCCGGATTGCGGCCTGCTCTATCATGCAGCCTCCCCTTCAGGTTTAGGCAGCCTCAAATCAACGCGCTTAATCTCGCCCACAATCGGCAGATAGGCGACAATTGCCATCAACGCCGTCGCCACAACAAAGACGAGCGCGCCGTTGAAGGAACCGGTTTGCTTCACGATATATCCAATGACAATAGGCGTGGTGATGCCGGCCAGATTTCCAATCAAATTGAATAGCCCGCCGTTGATGCCAATCAGTGTCTTCGGCGATGTGTCGGCAATCACCGTCCAACCCAGCGCGCCGAAACCTTTGCCGAAGAAGGCGAAAGAGAGCAACAGCATCACAAGCCATTGCGAGTTGGTGTAGTTGCAACCGATCATCGTCACCGCAAGCAACATCCCGGCGACAATCGGCAGCTTGCGCGCAAACGTTAGCGAGTGCCCCGCGTGCAGCAGCCTGTCTGAAGCCACGCCACCCAAAATTCCGCCAACCGATCCGCATAGCGCAGGCAGCGCAGCCATAATCCCTACCTTAACGATCGACATGTGCCGCGCCTGGCTTAGATACACCGGAAACCATGTCAAGAAAAACCACGTCAGCGTTGTAATGCAATACTGACCCAGATAGATTCCAACCAACATCCGGTTGCCCAGCAGCATTCGGATCGCAGACCACGTGAGCTGGTTTGCGGGCCCCTTCTGCGCTGCCCCTTCTTTGAGGTCAATGTTGGTTAACCCGCCACCCTGCTCAATGTGATCGATCTCCGACTGATTGATACGAGGATGGCTCTTTACTCCATGAATGACCTTCGTCCAGAAAAACGCCAGGACGAAGCCAAGCACGCCCAGAAACCAAAAGCACTCCTTCCAGCCGCTGATGTGCGCAATCCATCCCATAATCGGCGCAAAGAGGACGAGCGCGAAGTACTGCGAAGCATTAAAGATCGCCGATGCCGTTCCACGCTCCGCCGCCGGAAACCAGCTCGCAACGATGCGCCCATTGCCGGGGAACACCGGCGATTGCGCAAACCCGGACAGCAGCCGCAACAAGAAGATCACCGTGAACGCAATCGCCGCCGGAAAGTACCCGGCGAAGCCCACAAGAAGCGCCAGCAGCGACCAGCAGACGATACTTATCCCGTAGACCCGCTTCGATCCATACCGGTCCAGCAGACCGCCCGCAGGCAGTTGTCCGGCAACGTAAGCCCAACTGAATCCGGAGAACAGATAGCCCAGCTTCAGCGCATTCAGGTGCAGGTCGCGCGAGATCGAGACGCCCGCAATCGAGAGCGCCACACGGTCGCCATAACTGAATGCACTCGCTGCAAACAGCATCAGGACGATCAGGTACCGCACCCGCGTCGGCTTCATTGATGCGCCGCTCTGTGGGCCTGTCAGGAGCAGTCTCCGATCAGTTTCTTCAACTCGGCAAGCTCCTGCTGATTCAAATCGACCAGCGGCGAACGCACAGGACCCGCTGGACGACCAACCGCTGTCAGCCCGGCCTTAACGATAGATACCGCGTAGCCCTTCCCACGGTTGCGGATCGCAATGTACGGCAGCACAAATTCGCGCAGACCTGCATACACCTTGGCGTGGTCACGCCGCCTCACTGCCTGATAAAACTTCTGCGCAAAGTTTGGAACGAAGTTGAAGATAGCTGAGGAGTATGTCGTAACTCCCATCTCCAGATAAGGGAGTGCAAAAGTCTCCGCCGTCGGCAGCCCTCCTATATAGGTTAAGCGGTCGCCCAACCTTGCGTAAATGCGGGTCATTAACTCAATGTCGCCGTGTCCGTCTTTGAAGCCAACGAGATTTGGACATCGCTCGCAAAGCTTTGCCAGTGTCGTATCGTCCATCACGGCGTTGTCGCGGTTATAAAAGATGACGCCCAGCTGCGTCGAGGCGCAGACTGCCTCAGCATGGGCCGCAAGGCCATCTGCACTGGCGTTCACCAGATACGGAGGCATCAGCAGCAAGCCATCTGCCCCCGCGTCTTCAGCCGCTTTGGCGAACTCCTTCGCCATTGCCGTGCCGTAGCCGCACCCGGCAAGCACGGGCACGCGCCCAGCCGTCTCACGCACCGCCGCGCTCACAACCTCGGAAAACTCCGCCAGTGTCAGCGAGAAGAACTCGCCCGTGCCGCCGGCTGCAAAGAGTCCGGCAGGATTGTGTTCCAGCAACCATGCAATATGTCGTCGGTAAGAATCTTCGTCAAATGCATAGTCACTTGCAAAGTGCGTAACCGGAAAGGAGAGCAGGCCCTCGCCTATCTTCTTCGCCATCTCCGCGGGATCCATTCTCTGCATTCCTGTGCCTCTCTTCTGGATTTCTGTCGCATTGCGAACTAAGTAAATATATCGCACTGGTATAACCACATTCTCGCCACCCACATACGTTGCATACTGACCCAAAAGCTATCCATCATTGACAATCAGCCTACAAAACCGATAGAAATAACCCGAGAAAACGATTTCTTCAACATCCCTTTACACACTTAAGGAGCAGCCTTGGCAATCGTCGCCGGAGTCGACTTTGGAACACTCAGCGTCCGCGTAACCCTGCTCTCCGGCGAGAAAGGCCGTCTGGGAACGGCATCGGCCGAATATCCTCTCGCGCGTCGTCGCGAAGATCCCGACTACGCCACGCAGTCTCACGCCGACCAGATGCAGGCGCTCATTCGAGCCACCCATCAGGTACTTGCCGAAAGCAACGTCCGCGGCGAAGACGTCGCAGCCATTGCTCTCGACACCACCGGCTCCAGCGTCATTCCAGTCGATACGCAATTACAGCCGCTCGACGACTACTACCTCTGGTGTGACCATCGCGCTCATCAAGAGGCTCGCCAGATTACCGAGCTTGCCCTCGCCGAAGACCTCGAAGCCATCCACTGGTGCGGCAACGTGTACTCGCACGAATGGGGCTTTGCCAAACTACTGCACTGGCTGCGTCACAACCCGCAGAAACGCGAACGCTTCGCCACCGCACTCGAACATTGCGATATGGTCGCCGCCACGCTCACCGGCGTCACCGATCCGGCAAAAGTAAAGCGCAGTATCTGCGCCATGGGGCACAAGTGGATGTGGAACCCCAAATGGGGAGGCCTTCCGCCGCAGTCCTTTCTATCCAAGGTAGACCCGCTCTTCGACGGCATCCGCGAAAAACTCGGCGGCGAATATCTTGCCTCCGACTCCGTCTCCGGCCAGCTCACCGAGAGATGGGCCGCACAAATGGGCCTCCGGCCTGGCATCCCCATCCCAGTCGGCGCGTTCGACGCGCACTGGGACGCCATCGGCGCAGGCTGCCGTGCAGGTGATGTCGTCAACGTCGTCGGCACCTCCACCTGCATCATCGCCATGGCCAGGAAACCCGAGCTTGTCCCCGGCGTCTGCGGTGTCGTCCCTGGCAGCGTGCATCCGGGCTATACAGGAATCGAAGCCGGCCTCTCCGCCACCGGCGACATCTTCGAGGCCATCGCGCGTCGTGCCGGAGTCAAGGTCAGCGAGTTGGCCCGTGGTCTCGAAGCCTATCGCGCGGGCCAGACCGGCCTGCTTCGCCTCACCTGGGACAACGGCGACCGCACCGTCCTCGTCAATCCCGAACTCGGTGGAGTCACCTTCGGCTGGAACCTGCTGCACACCGCACAGGATGAACTCTTCAGCGCCATCGAAGGCACGGCATTCCACACACGCATCATCCTCGATCGCATGGCCGAACACGGTGTTCCGGTCGAACGCGTCATCAACGCAGGCGGTATCCCTCAAAACAATTCCGTGCTCAATCAGATTTACGCCAACGTGTTCAACAAGCCTGTGCTCGTGCCCGATGGAACGCCCACCAGCCTAGGCTCAGGCATCTTCGCGTTACTCGCCGCCGGGGACTTCAAGACCATCGAAGAGGCGCAGAAGAACATCTGTCTGCCCTACCGCACCTACACCCCAGAGCCCAAGGCAGTCGCGGTTTACAATCAGCTCTTCCCCCTCTACCGCAAAGCCTACTTCGCGCTCGGCCAGTCGTCTGCCCAAGCCATCCCGCTCGGCGATATTCTCCCCGATCTGCGCAAAATCGCAGCCTCAGCTCGTGCCTGACTTTCAATCCACCATCCGCAGAGGATGGCCGCACGCAGGTCTGGAGAAATAAACGCACATCAACAATAGAAAGAAGAGGCGCGGTCGCAACGGCCACGCCTCTTCTCCGCACGCGCAGACGGTCACTACCCCAGATGAATCGTAACCTTGCTTACCGACGCAGGCGGAAATGTAAAGACAACCGCACCGCCCTTCACTTCAACCGAATGCTTTGTCGTCTGAACTACATTCGGCTGCTCGAATGTGTTGTGCGCGTGAATATCTGCGTTCGTCAGCACAACGGCCTCGGCTGACGCAACGCCTCCCTCTCCGCGCAGCGCAATCTCCGTCAGCCGTGATTCCTTCACGTCTGGATTCGTCACCGTCAGCGTCACCGTCTTGCCGCTGATCGAGGCAGATCCAAGCAGTCCGGACAGCGACGCGGATTTACCCATCCTTTGATAACTGACCTGCGGAGCAGAAACATTCAGCCGCAAAGACTGCGCTCCCTGATGTGCCGCATACATATCAAAAACATGAAATACAGGCGTCGTAATGAACTTATCCCCGTGCGAGAAGAACAGCGCGTTCAGGCAGTTCACCAGTTGCGCGCACGCGGCCATTCCAACCTTCTCTGCATGACGGTTGAAGATGTCGAGCGTCATCGCCGTCAGCAGAGCATCACGCAGCGTGACCTGCTGACCCAGCAAATGCGTAGGATCGAGCTGGGTTCCAGGCTTATACCACGCACCATACTCATCGACCACCAGCCGAATGTTGCGCGCAGGATCAAACTCTCCCAGCAAGCCCCACTGCGCCTCAACGATCTCCTCCATCTTCAGTCCTTGTAGGAACAACTCGTACCATCCCTCATCGTCGAAGTTGAGCGCATCGCCCTTCGCTGCAACCCAGTCGTTCGTCTTTCCCTCGCTCATGTTCCACGTATAGTAGTGGACGCTCCATCCTCGCAGCTCGCGCGGCATATAGTTCTTCTTGCGTAGTGCCTCGAAGAACCCGTTTGTCCATTCCAGATCGTTGCCGTTCGAACCCGAGCCGACGAAATAGAGCGGCACTCCATAGCCCGGCACCCACGTCGTAAAACGCCTGAACTCTTCTGCATACTCTCCGGGTTCAAAATTGCCGCCGCAACCCCAGCTCTCGTTCCCCACGCCCCAGAACTTCACATCATACGGTTCCACAGAGCCATTCGCCGCCCGTTGCTTTGCCAGCGTGGTCGATCCGGCAGGAGAGTTACAGTACTCAACCCAGCGCGCAAACGCCATCGCCGGCAGGCTGCGAAGATTGCTCGCGAGATACGGCTCGGCCCCGCTCAGCTTGCAGAAGCGCAGAAACTCGTCGGTGCCGAACGCATTGGTCTCGTACTTCTGCACTGCGTTACCCTTCAACCGTTGCGCATCCGGATCGCCCGCCCAGAAGTTCGTGCGCGTCGGCCGGTCTTTCCCTGGGCCAATCCCGTCCCGCCAGTCATAGCTATCGGCGAAGCATCCGCCGGGCCACCGCACTACCGGAACGCGAATCTGCCTCAGCCGGTCGACGATCTCTTTGCGAATACCGTGAACATTGGGAATCGGCGATCCCTCACCTACCCAGATACCGTCATAGATCACACCACCCAGATGCTCGGTAAACTGCCCATATATCTCCGGCGCGATGGTTCCGACGCTTTCCTCCAGCAGAATCTCGAGATGCGAGTCCGCCGTTGCGCTCCACCCCTGCTGCGCTCCAAATGCGAATACCGCTCCAGCCAGCGACGAGGTCTTCAAGAATCTTCTACGGTCCACAATCACTCTCCATTCAGCACGATGCGCCTCTAAAGCAGCATGTTCGCGCAATATTCATACTGGCTGCAATGACCCGCGATCACTGCAACGTCGAAACATGTACATAGTTGAAGGTTGCAGTATAGCCTGAGCGCTTGCCCGCGTAGAGCGCGAACTTCGCGCCGCTGCCCAGGCTATGCGTCCACGTTCCTCCACACAACCAGGTCGTATCGTCGTTGCTTGAGTAGCCCGTATACAGTTCCTTGCCATCCACGGTGCGCTTAACAATCCGCAGCCACGCCACCTCTTGCCCTGAGACGGCCGCCGCAGAGAATTGCTATCGTCGCCGTAGATCAGCAGGCCCGCCTGCGCGTAGTCGAACCCACTTCCGCTCGTTGGCAGATTAATCGTGACCTTCGCCTCCACCATGTAATCTCCCGTGCGCCCACACCGCGAGCTTCGCCGTGTTGAGCGTCGCCCGTACGGTAATATCCAGCGGTTCCGTACCGGTTAGAAAACGTTACCCCAAATGACAGCATACATACTCCCGCCCTGAACATTGATTGTCAAGCGATACATTTTCTGTATTGGACAGCCGATTGCTCATCGATGAAAACTTCGCAAGGAAACATTTACTCAAACCCTCCTATTTCCCTGCCCCTTCCTCCCTCCCGTCTCCCCCAGCGCGTGTAAGCTATCTTCTGAACGCATTCCCGGAAACCATCGGCATGACTTCTAAAGGAACCAGGCAAAAAAGACGCAGGCTCGACAAACCCGAGCGTATGGACATTCGCACCATCGCCAAGGCGGCCAACGTCTCCATCGCGACGGTCTCGCGTACTATCAACCACGTCTCCACAGTAAACCCCAAGCTCGCAAAGCGGGTCTGGGAAGTCATCGATGAACTCGACTACTTTCCCAACACGCAGGCCCGCGCTCTTGTCTCCGGCCGCAGCCGGCTCTTCGGCCTCATCGTCTCGGAGATCACTAACCCATTTTTCCCCGAGTTGATCCAGGGCTTTGAGGACATCGCTGTCGAAAACGGTTACGAGATCCTCGTCAGTTCCACCAACAACGATCCCAAGCGTATGACGCACTGCATCCGCCGCATGATCGAGCGCAAGGTCGAGGGCGTCGCTGTCATGACCTTCGGCATCGAGGAGCCGCTGCTCGATCAGCTCGCCAAACGCAAAATGCCGCTCGTCTTCATCGACGTCGCCCCAGAGCGCCCGGGCATCAGCCTGCTCAAGGTGGACTACCACCACGGCATCCGCCAGGGAGTGCAGCACCTGGCCGCGCTCGGGCACAGAAGCATCGCCTTCATTAGCGGTCCGGCAAAGTTGCACTCGGCACACTCGCGCGCCATGGCGTTTTCCAAATCGCTCAAGGAATGCGGCATCGCTCCGAATCCGGCGTGGATTGTCGAAGGGGACCACACACTCGAAGGCGGCATCGCTGCCATGGAGCAGGTTCTTGCCGCCAAAGCTATGCCAACCGCAGTGATGTGCTCAAACGACATGACTGCCATCGGCGTGCTGCATAAACTCTACCGCGCGGGGCTCCGCGTCCCCGACGATCTCTCCGTCATCGGCTTCGACGACATCCACATCGCCGAAGTCACCATCCCTCCGCTGACGACCATCCAGATGTCGCGCTACGAACTGGCGCGCTCCGCCTTCTCCGCGCTCCGAGCCCATGTGGAACATAGCGGGGACTCCGCGCCTAAGCGCGAATACAATATTCCCACTGACCTCATCGTTCGGGAATCCACGGGGTTTCCCCGCGGCACCATGGCGCACCTGGGCAAACGCAAGTCCTGACCGTCACCGGCTGCCGTCTGGAGTTTTCAATCGGAGATGGTTCGATGCAGCCTTGTTGTCAGCATCGGCCAGCTTTGTCGCAATCGCCAGTTCGTGGCGCGACTCCTCTGTCTTTCCCAGCCTCGCCAGCGTCAGCCCGAGGTAGTAATGTCCGGGCTGATACTCCGGAGCCGCAGCGGTCGCTCGCTCCAAGAACTCCTCAGCCTTGTCATATTGTTTTTGCCTGAAGTATGCGGTCCCGGTCCCGGCCAGCGCGCCTCCGTGCTTCGGGTTCCGTTCAAGCGTCTTGCTGAAGTTAGCAACGGCATCCTTATAGTCTTGATGCTCAAGCTGGATATCTCCGAGCTGGTAATAGGCTTCGGTTTGTACAGGTTCGAGGGTAATCGACCGCTCAAACTCTGCTTTCGCCTTGTCCATCTGCAACCCCTGCTGGTAGATGCGCCCGAGTCCGTAGTGGGCGGAGGCATCGTTGGGGCGGGCTTTCAGGTAGGCTTCCATGTTCTCTGCGGCCGGTCCGAGTCGTCCGAGATCGAGCTTCACGCGGGCGACGGCGTAGCTGACGCTCGGGTTCTCCGGGTCGATTTTTTGCAGGCGGGCGAGGGTCTCGTCGGCATCCTGGTACAGATGCATCTGGTCTTCGAGGATGCCGAGGTCGTAGAGAAGGCGAGGATTGTCAGGGGAAGATTTTTGAGCGTCCAGCAAAATGTCCAGGGCTCCGTCGTTGTTGCCGGCCTTGCGGGCGTCGAGTGCCTGTCTCTCGGCAGCGATGACGGCTGCATCGGGCGGAGGGACTGCGGCCGCCTGAGGCAAGGCAGCCGCGAGGAGCACGAGCGACGAGAGTCCGGCTAGCAACATAGGCTCCGGGTGAGACCCCCCTCCCCCTATTTAAGTCCTAAAGTCCTTCGAACAAAGGGGTTAGGTCCGGACCTCGACATTGGGGTCCATCCATAAAATGGAAGCCTTCCGAAGAAGGTTAGTGAGGCACTCTTTTCCCCTATTTCTATTTTACCGAGGCGAGAAAACTCAACCGCCAGATTTCTGAGATTTTTTTGCACGCGAGCACCGCGCAGCAAGCAAGACGACCGTCGGCCGCAAGCGAAGACCACTGCCAGTTGGCATCCTCAACTTGAGGCCAATCTAATTCCTGTCTGGGGTTGAATGGGAGCCGTTGAGGGCGGCGGCACGGGCAAACTCCGCGCGCGCACGGGCGTCCTGACCCTGCCGCCGATAGACCTGGCCAAGCATGAAATGCAGCGCCGCGTTGTCAGGGGAGAGCGTGACCGCCTGAGTAAACTGCTGGGTGGCGTCGCTCAGCTTTCCCTGATGCAGGTAGAGGTGCCCCAACTGCTCGCGGATCTTCGGGTCGCGCGGCGCGATCGCCACGGCCCTGGTAAGCAGCAAGAGTGCCTCATCGAAATGCCCGCGATGCATCAGGACAATCGCCAGATTGAGCATGGGCTGTTCGCCTGGAGGCTTGCTCGCCTGCTCGCCAAGATCCTGCTCGGACTGGAGCGCCTTGCGATAGGCCGCAATGGCGTCGTCGGTGCGGTTCAGCCCCTCGTAGGCGAGCCCCAGGTTATTCTCGGCTTTGACGCTGCGTGGTTCGAGCGCGAGCGCCTTTTGGAAGCACTCCACCGCATCCTGAAACCGGCCCTTTGTGTAGCGGATGCGCCCGAGGCCATACCAGGCATCGGGGTCCTTGCTGTTCATCTGGAGTGAACGGCGCATCCAGTTGTCCGCATCGTCGTAGTCGTTCAGCAGGACATAGTCGAGCGCCACGTTTTTAAGGTCTTCAGCAGAGGGCGTCCGCAGTTTGGCCGCGAGCGTGTACTCGCCCAGCGAGTCCTTTGGCCGGTCCAGGCGCATAAGCGTGTACGCGAGCAGAAAGCGCCCGCTGGCTGAGTGCTCGTTGCTACTGAGATACGCGCGCAGATCAGCCTCGGCGCGCTGGAATTCTCCGGATTCGACGAGTTGCCGTGCGCGCTCCAGAGCAGGATCAGTGAATGCCGGTTGCATAACAGCGGGGACATTCGGCAACACCTGTCCCGCTGCGAGTCCCGTAAGCAGGCACATCAGTGAAAACAGCACCAACGTCTTTCGCCTATCGAAGACCATGCCCTTCCGCAGGCCAGACAGCGGCCTGATCGAAGACCTCACAGGCACCCTTTCCGCTCCTTCTCCCGGCGCTCGTGCGCGCCCGACACTTGCATGGTAAACCTGTTCATAGCCCGACTGTTTGCAAGGACCCTGTTCATGCCCGCTTGCCGCCCCACGCTCTATCGTCTTTTTTCGCTTCGCTCGATGGCCGTCGCTGCACTCTGCTCGACGCTCTTGCCCGGCATGGCCGGTGCGCAGGCGCCGCAGATGGGCGGGGTCAACACGGGTGGCGTGCACCAGGCGGTGCTTGATGCCGAACACAGGCCGATCACCGCAGGAGGCTTCGTCAAATCCGGCCCCATCGTCTTTGAGGACGTCGCCCAGAAGGCTGGACTGTACACGTGGAAGCACACGATGGGCACGGCGCAAAAGAAGTACATCATCGACACGAACGGCTCCGGCGTGGGGCTGATTGACTACAACAACGACGGCTGGCTGGACATCTACCTGGTCAACGGCTCGACCGAGGACGCGCTGACGGGAAAGGCGACTCCGCCCCACGCCGCGCTCTTTCGCAACAATCACGACGGCACCTTCACTGACGTGGCCGAGCAGGCAGGAGTGACCAATGACCGCTGGGGCGTGGGTGTCGCCATTGCGGACTACGACAACGACGGCTGGCCTGACATCTTTGTCTCGAACTTCGGCAAGAACCGCCTCTACCACAACAACCATGACGGCACCTTCACCGACGTGGCAGAGAAGGCAGGAGTGCAGCTTGGCAACTGGTCCGCAGGGGCGACCTGGGGCGACTACGATGGCGATGGGCGGCTTGATCTCTTCGTCCCCGGTTACGTTCACTTCGACCTGGCGCATCCGCCTGCCTCCAGCAGCCAGGGCACGATGCTGTGCCAGTTTCGCGGCATGGAGGTGATGTGTGGGCCTCGCGGTTTGAAGGGTGAGGCCGACCACCTGTTCCATAACAACGGCGATGGTACCTTTACCGACGTGAGCGAGAAGGCTGGAGTCAGCGACAAGAGCCTCTACTACGGACTCGCTTCGCTGTTCATCGATGTCAACGGCGACGGCAAGCCCGACCTGCTCGTAGCCGACGACTCCACGCCCAACTATCTGTACATCAACAAAGGCAACGGCACGTTCGAGGACGACAGCTACGCCTCCGGCTACGCGCTGAACGAGAACGGCCGCGAGACCGCGTCGATGGGCATCGCCTACGGTGACTACCGCAACAACGGCCTGGTGGACTTCTACAACACCACCTTTTCCGACGACTACAACCCGCTCTACCGCGACGATGGCGACGCCAACTTCACCGACGTCAGCTACCAGATGGGAGTCGCTGAACCTACGATTCCCTTTCTCGGCTGGGGCGACGCCTTCCTTGACTACGACAACGACGGCTGGAAGGACCTCGTCATCGCCAACGGGCACGTCTACCCAGAGGTCGATAAGACAAACTGGGGAACTACGTTCGCCCAGCGTCCGCTGTTGTTCCGCAACATCGATGGCAAGAAGTTCGCCGAAGTCCCCGCTGTCGAAGGCACGGGGCTCGCCAAAACCTACGTAGGGCGCGGTCTCGCCGTTGGCGACCTCTTCAACGATGGCAGGCTCGATGTCGTCATCAACGTCCTCGACGGCCATCCGGCGCTGTTGCGCAATGTCTCGAACGACAAGCACCACTGGGTGGAATTGAAACTCGTGGGAGGACCGAAGAGCCCGCGCGACGCGATCGGCGCAACGGTCTACCTGACAGCGAACGGGATGCGCCAGAGGGAAGATGTCGTCTCCGGGGGGAGCTACGCTTCGACCAACGACCCGCGCCTGCACTTCGGCCTGGGCGACGCCACGAAGATCGACCTCATCGAGATCCATTGGCCTGACGGCTCAAAAGAAAAGTTCACGCTCGACAAGGTTGACCAGATCGTCACCCTGACAGAGGGCAAAGGCGCGAAGCTGTAGAAACTCTTCAGTAAAACGAAAGCGGCCTCGGAGATGATCCGGGGCCGCTTCGTGTTGGGTGGAGATGGTTAGAAGGACAGCTTCGCCGACACCTGCAACTGTCGCGGGCCATAGAGCGTATTGGCTGTGCTCGACGGAGCGCCGAAAGCGGAAGCCCCCGTTGCCGTGAAGGGAAGGATGCAGCCCTGCAACGCAGCGCCGGATGGCCCCGGCGTCTGGGTATTGAGATTGCACGCCGGATTCGGCGTCTTCGTTGAGGGAAGAGCCGCGGCACTGTACTGCGCGTAGGTGCCGTTGACGCCGGTGATGATGCGGCGGTTGAGCAGGTTGAAGGCTTCGCCGATGAGCTGAAGCTTGAGGTTCTCGTAGATGGGAATGTCGCGCGTGATGCGCATATCGAGACCGTTGAAGCCGGGTGCGTAGATGCTGTTGCGGCCAACCTGCGGTGCGCGACCTGTGGTAGCAAAGCCTGAGCTGGAACTGATAGCGCCGCCATAGATATTGCCGCCTGAGCCGTAGCTGCCGGAGCCGCCGTTGTAGACCGTGCCGCTCATGCTGAGGAAGATGGGCTGGCCGCCGGACGCGACGAAGCCGCCGGAGAAGAGGAAGTCATCCACAGCCAACTTCACCCACTTGTTGTCCGGCATGATCTTCGGCTGATAGACGAAGCTCATCACGAAGCGATTGCGGATGTCGTTATCGGAGTTACCGTAGTCGCGGCGAGGATCGTTGGGGTCGAGCGGCGTATCGCCACCGTAGAAGGTGCCGAAGGACCCGGCAACCTGTCCCGTGTCGGTTGCATGTGACCAGGTGTAGTTGGCGAGCAGTTCGAGCCCGTTTGCGAATGGGCGGCGGAGGCTGACGGCCATCGAGTGATACCAGGTGTTGGCCACCGAGAAGCCGGTGTTGTAGGACTGGAGCGTGGGGATGCGACGGTCGTTGATCAGATAGACAGGCACCGTATATTGACGGACCAGCTTCCCGCTTGCGTCGAGCAGGTTGTATGTGGCGCTCCCATGCGGGGTCTGGCCGCGCAGATTGGCATCGACGAAGATAGGCAGGCGCAGGCCGCGAGTGCCTACGTAGCCGACCGAGAGCGACATCTTGCCGGGCAGGGCCTGCTCAACACCGAGTTCGGCTTCGTGCGCCAGCGGCGGTACGAAGTTGGGGTCGAGGCCGTGGAAGCTCACCGATCCCTTGCCGCTGGAGTTCGTGACGGTCGGCTTATTTGCACCCGTCGGTATGGCGGCCGAGGAGAGCGGCGGGCCGGGAGGCGTAAAGGGAACGTTGGGAAAGACAATACCGACAGCCGAGGGATTGCAGGGCGTCGAGGAGGTGAGTGTGTTCGAGCCGCAGCCCGTGAAGTTGTAGTTCACCTGAATGACGCCGTTCTCGACGCGCATGGCATAGTAGGTCGAGCCCTGGTTGAGCGCCGAGAACAGACCGTAGCCCGCCCGCACGACTGTGCCGTTGTGCGGCGACCACGCGAGGGCGATGCGCGGCTGCACGCGGCTGGTGTTCTTGATGGTGCTGCTGTAGAGCGTGGAAAGCGGCGGGTAGTTAGGATTGTTCTTGATGGGCGGAGGCGTGATCTGGATGTCGTAGCGCACACCGGCGGTGAGGGTGACGTTCGGACGCACCTTCCAGGCATCTTCGGCAAAGCCGTCGAACATCTTCATCCAGAAGTCGTCGAGGCCGGCCTTGGAGGCGGGGTTGAGGATGTCGGTGGTCTGGACGAGGCTGGTGAAGTGATAGCCGGCGACGGGGTCGGTATCGCCGGCCTGGCCGGCGAAGCTGTCGGCAGCCCAGTTGGCGAAGTTGATCGCATTGGTCGCTCCGGAGTAGGAGTAAATACCACCACCCTGGAAGAGGTTGATCATGACCTCGTGGACGATGTTGGCGTCGCCGCCGAACTTGAAGGTGTGGTGTCCGCGCGTGGTGGAGAAGACGTCCGTGATCTGCGTGCGGTGCTCGTCGGGCTCAGCAGTGCGGGGCAGCGCATTCGGCATACCGTAGGTGAAGGTGCCAATGGCTACGCTGGGAGCGGCTGCATTGGCTCCGGCGGTCTCAAGGTCACGGCCATACTGGAAATGGACCTGATTGATGGAGATCGCAGAGATCTGAGTGGTGAATCCGCCCACGAGGAACCGCTCGTGATAGTGGGTGGGGCCGTTGGTGGTTGGAGAACTGCCGTTGAAGGTGTTCGATCCGTTGTAGCCGTAGGTGGAGTCGTAGTTGGCGAAGTTGTAGTTCACGAACATGTCGTTCTTCGCGTTGATGTGCCAGTCGAGGCGCGGAAAGAAGATGTCTTCTTTAGAGAAGCGTGTGGGCGCGCCATAGCCGTTCGCCAAAATGAAGTTGATGGCGGAGGTACACTGCGCAGCGGTAATGGTGCTCGGGCACTGCGTGGGTGAGATGACCGTTCCGTTCTTGTCGGTGGGCGTCGGCGTCAGAGTGATGGGATTGTTGTTGTAGTAGAGCGCCTTGCCCACGCGGCGGAAGCCGTCGTAGGTGAAGAAGTAGAAGAGGCGGTCTTTGATGATGGGGCCTCCGACCGAGCCGCCGAACTGCTGCTGCTGGTGGATGGGCTGGGTGAGCAGGAAGGCCGCGGCCTGCGGGTTGGGCGTGTTGTGCAGCGCGCTCCACTTAGTGAGCGGGTCGAGTGCGTTCAACGACGGGTAGCGCAGATAGTAGAAGAGGTCGCCGTGGATGGCGTTGGTGCCAGACTTGGTGATGGCGTTGACCTGACCGCCTGCGGCTTGTCCGAACTCGACTGAGTAGTTGGAGGTTTCGGCCTGGAACTCCTTGATGGAGTCGAGCGAGTAGACGTAAGGCGCGCCCGAGGAGCGTCCGCGAGCCTCGGAGAAGAGCATCTGATTGTTGTTTGCGCCGTCTACGTAGTTCTGGTTGTAGAGGCCGGAGATGCCGCGGAAGCTGACCAGGCCCGTGCCTCCGTCAGGTGCGACGTTGGGAGTGTTGAGGACGAAGGCGCTCCAGTTGCGGCTGTTGACCGGCAGGTTGCTGATGAGCTGCTGGCCGATGGTCTGCGAGACCTCGGTCTTCTCCGTGTCGAGGATGGGTACTTCGCTTGAGACTTCAACCTGCGTGGTAACGGCACCGGCGGTAAGGGAGGCGTCGATGTTGAGCACCTGGCCGACGGTGAGCAGCAGACCCTTGCGCTCGGTCTTGCTGAAAGCGCCGCCGCCGATGAGCACTTCGTAGTGTCCTGGCTGGAGGAAGGGTGCGGTGTACTCGCCCGCGCCGTTGCTGGAGATTGTGCGGACGACACCGGTGTCGGTGTTGGTGATGAGGACCTGGGCGTTGGGGACGGCCGCGCCGGTGGTATCGGTAACGGTGCCGCTGATGGTGCCGGTACCCGACGTCTGAGCAAGAACCGGCAGCGTGAAGGCGAAGAGAATCGCCGCAAACAGCAAGGCTAGGCGCTTGAAGACAGAGGATATTGTCATTTCACTGGCTCCTGAAGAATTGCAATACTATACCGATAACGATGCATGTACGAAGGACCTCGGATGCATACGCCACCGCTATCGTGTCGCAATTGGCGTTGCCGTGTGGCCTGGGACGAGACTATTGTAGTCCTTGCGCAGCGTTCACCATGTGAAAAGATGATGACGGAGATGTCTCCGGGCAGCCGCGTAACCATTTGGCTGGTAATGATTTCCCGAGACAGGGCGGGGATTCATTTAATTGCGCTCGACCGGGCCCGGGCCCTAATGGAGCATGTCCGGGATGACGGCGTACTGGATGAGGATCTCAAAGGGGACGATCTGGAGTGTGGCTTCATGGGTGGCTTCGAGTACGACCGGGCAGGCCGCTCCAGCTTGATGCACCTGGAGCCAGCGCGCCGCGCAGACGCACCAGCGGTCGCCGGGCTTGAGGCCGTCGAAGCCGAACTCGGGACGCGGGGTGGAGAGATCGTTGCCGAGCACTTTGGACGCTTCGAGAAAAGGTGCGTCCACGATGCAGCAGATGGTGTGTACGCCGAGGTCGTCGGGGCCGGTGTTGCAGCAGTTGTCGCGGTAGAAGCCCGTCGTTGGATTGGCAGGCCCGCAGCCACAGGTAGCAAGCGGTTGGCCAAGGACGTTCCGGCTAGGAGCTTTGGTGGGTTCGGTGGCGGGCAT
>NZ_DASUBE010000065.1:0-19578 GCF_035763405.1 Edaphobacter sp. | reverse complement strand
CAACAACCGCAGCCGCAGCACCCAGACCCGCAAACGCACCAACAGCTAATCGTCACCTTCTTGTTGTCATTCCTCTTTTTTCTGTTGTCATTCCCGAAGGGAATCTGCGTTTTCTGCAATAAGGAAATTCACTATGTCCGTCATTCTCGAAACCCTGCCCGTCGGCCAAAAAGTCGGCATCGCCTTCTCCGGCGGCCTCGACACCAGCGCCGCGCTTCACTGGATGAAGCAAAAGGGCGCAATCCCCTACGCCTACACCGCCAACCTCGGCCAGCCCGACGAAGCCGACTACGACGCCATCCCGCGCAAAGCCATCGAGTACGGGGCCGAAAAAGCCCGCCTCATCGACTGCCGCGGCCCGCTCGTCCGCGAAGGCATCGCCGCACTCCAGGCCGGAGCGTTCCACATCACCACCGCGGGAGTCACCTACTTCAACACCACACCCATCGGCCGCGCCGTCACCGGCACCATGCTCGTCACCGCCATGAAGGAAGACGACGTCAACGTCTGGGGCGACGGCTCCACCTTCAAGGGCAACGACATCGAGCGATTCTACCGCTACGGTCTGCTCGTCAACCCGGACCTCAAGGTCTACAAGCCCTGGCTCGACGCCGCCTTCATCGACGAACTCGGCGGCCGCGCCGAGATGTCTGCCTTCATGCAGCGCTCCGGCTTCGCCTACAAGATGTCCGCTGAGAAAGCGTACTCCACCGACTCCAACCTCCTCGGCGCAACACACGAAGCCAAAGACCTCGAGCATCTTTCCACCAGCATGAAGATCGTCGCCCCCATCATGGGCACAGCCTTCTGGCGCGAAGACGCCGCCATCAAGCCCGAAGAGATCACCATCCGCTTCGAAGAAGGCTTCCCCGTCGCGCTCAACGGCAAGGACTTCCCCGACCCGGTCGAGCTTCTCCTCGAAGCCAACCGCATCGGCGGCCGCCACGGCCTCGGCATGAGCGACCAGATCGAGAACCGCATCATCGAAGCCAAGTCGCGCGGCATCTACGAAGCCCCCGGCCTCGCGCTGCTCTTCATCGCCTACGAGCGCCTCATCACCGGCATCCACAACGAGGACACCATCGAGCAGTACCGCGAAAACGGCCGCAAGCTCGGCCGCCTCCTTTATCAAGGCCGCTGGTTCGACCCGCAAGCCATCATGCTCCGCGAAGCCGCGCAGCGCTGGGTCGCCAAGCCCGTCACCGGCACGGTCACGCTCGAGCTGCGCCGCGGCAACGACTACTCAATCCTCAACACCGAAAGCCCGAACCTGACCTTCGCCCCCGAGCGCCTCTCGATGGAGAAGACCGAATCCACCTTCTCCCCACGAGACCGCATCGGCCAGCTCACCATGCGCAACCTAGACATCACCGACACCCGCGCCAAGCTCCAGACCTACGCAAAGTCAGGTCTCATCAACCTAAGCAAAGGCTCCGAGATGCCACACCTCAACAGCAACAACGAACAGAAACAATGAGAATCCCAGACCGATTATTGAAGTGTGTTGGCTTCATTAGCCGAGACCAGGTGAATCTCGACTACAGGGCAAGTGCGTTCGTGGTTTCGGTTCCTCATGATGAACATAACGGATGCTTACATCTAGTAACGGCGAAGCATGTTGCAATCAGATTGCAGAGGGGTGAAGCGGTAATTGCCTTCAACGGGAAAGATGGCCTTCCTCTGTGGATGAGCAATGGTGACCGAGTACCATGGTTTTTCCATCCTGATGAAACTGTGGATGTTGCAATTCTGCCCATGGCATCACTTCGACTTAATGAGTACGACTATCAAGATATTTCGACAAATCTCTTCCTTACTTCCGCCCGAAGTGAAGAATATGAGATCGGATGCGGAGATGACGTATTCACCATAGGCCTGTTTACCCCGTTTACGGGAGTCCTACGCTTCACTCCGATAGTGAGAACTGGCGTTATAGCGATGATGCCAGACGGGAGGGTACATCATCCCGAGTTCGGCAGTATGGAAGCTTACCTAACGGAAAGCAGATCCCTTGGTGGCCTAAGTGGCTCTCCGGTCTTCGTACGGGATACGGTCAGCGTTCAAGGCGTCAATACAGAAGGAAAACCCCGCCCCTTTTCAGCTCCCGCTGGATTTCACCTTCTTGGTTTGCTCTCCGGACATTGGGATGCGCCCGGGACAACGCGTCATAGTGCGGGTTTGAATATGGGTATTTCACTTGTAGTGCCAGCTGCAAAGATTCTCGAAGCGTTGTCCTCGCCCTCGCTAACAGCCTTGCGGGAAGAAGCATTCCAACGAGGACTGATTCCAGAAGCTAGTAACGTTGGTCAGAGCACACAGGAAATTAGCTGCGATGGAGAAGGTTGAAATGTCGAACCAACAACAACCCGCCAAAATGTGGTCCGGACGTTTCCGCGAGCCACTCGACCGCACCTTCGAGCAGTGGCAGCGCAGCTTCCCCTTCGACTGGCGCTTACTCCCGCAGGAGGTCGCCGCGAGTAAGGCCCACGCGCAGACCATCGCCGCCGCCGGCATCCTCACGCCCGACGAGCTCACCCGCATGCTCGACGGCCTCGACGCCGTCGCCCAACGCCCCACCAACTGGGCGCACCGCATCTCCGTCACCTCCGGCCAGGTAGACTACGAGACCTCGAACGCCCAGATCGCCGCAGCCATCATCGCCAGCGCACCGCAGGCCGAGGACATCCACCACTACGTCGAGCTCGAACTCACCAAAGAGATCGGCGCGCTCGCCCTCAAGCTCCACACCGGCCGCAGCCGCAACGAGCAGATCGCCACCGACATGCGCCTCTTCGTGCGCGAGGCTATAGACCACTGCCTCCGCGGCCTTGAAAGCTGGGCCGAAGCTCTCCTCACGCTCGCCGAAGCCAACGCCGAAGCCGTCATGCCCGGCTACACCCACCTCCAGCGCGCCGAGCCCGTCCTGATCGCGCACTGGCTCCTCGCCTACGTCAGCATGATCGAGCGCGACCTCTCGCGCTTCGCCGACGCCCGCGCCCGCATGAACTTCTGCCCACTCGGCTCGGGAGCCATCGCCGGAGCGACCCTCGCGCTCGACCGCACCATCGCCGCACGCGCCCTCGACTTCACCGCGCCCACGCCGAACTCCATCGACGCAACCAGCGACCGCGACTTCATGCTCGACTTCGCACAGGCAGCCAGCACACTCGGCCTGCACATCTCGCGCTTCGCCGAAGAGATCACGTTGTACGCCACCGCCGAATTCAACTTCGTCGAACTCCCCGAAGCCTTCTCCACCGGCAGCTCCGCGATGCCGCAGAAGAAAAACCCCGACCTCACCGAGCTTGCCCGCGGCAAATCCGCACGTCTCCTCGGCGCATCCACCGCGCTCTCCACGCTCGTCAAAGGCCTCCCGCTCGCCTACAACAAAGACCTCCAGGAGGGCCAGGAGCAAATCTTCGATATCGCCGACACGCTCACCGGCCTGCTCAGCGTGCTGCCCAACTTCACACACGCGCTCAAATTCCGCTCCGCAGGCATGAAGACCGCCGCCACCACCGGCTATCTCAACGCAATGGCCGCGGCCACGTACCTCACGCACAAAGGCGTTCCCTTCCGCAAAGCACACGAAAAGATAGGCAACGCCGTTCGCTTCGGCCTCGAAAGCAACCGCGAGCTTAACGAACTCACGCTCGCCGAACTTAACCAGTTCGGTCCCGAGTTTGGCGAAGACTTCTACGAATCAATTACCCTAGAAGCAACGCTGGATTGCCACGATGTCGCCGGCGGCACGGCGCGGCACCGGGTCAGGCAGGCACTCGCCGAAGCCCGCAAGCGTCTGGCAGGAAACGTGGTGGAAAGGTAAGCAGAACGAACGATGTCGGTCTTTAGTCCATTGCAGCCGGTCAGTGAATCAACGTCCTCGTCGCGTCCCCGCGTAGGCGGAGCCACCGTGCGGCAGGCGAAGCTGCCCGATGCAGTCAACATCTTCGACCTCGTCAACTCGCTCTCCGGCGACGGCACCCTGCTGCGCCGCACCTACGCCGAGATCTGCGAAAACGTCCGCGACTTCACCGTAGCCGAATCCGAAAGCGGAGTCTTCCTCGGCTGCGGTGCGCTCCACCTCTACGGCCCGCACCTCGCCGAAGTCCGCTCCATCGTCGTCAAGCCCGAAGCCAAAGGCCAGGGCGCAGGCGGCAAACTGCTCCGCGCGCTGCTTGCCGAAGCCGAAGAGCAAAGCGTCACCGCTGTCTGCCTCTTCACCCGCATCCCCGACTTCTTCTTCCACTTCGGCTTCCGCGTCGTCGACCGCACCACCCTGCCCGACAAGATCTACAAAGACTGCCAGAACTGCCCGCGCCTCTACGCCTGCGACGAAGTCGCCATGGTACGCGGCCCGCTCCCCAAAATAGCAGTCCTCGGCCCCAGCAAGATCGCCGAACCTGAACTGGTCAAGCTCCAGACCGGCGTCATCTCCTCCGACCGCTAACTGCCGTCATTTTCATTTTGACCCTGTTAGCGAACTTATGTTCGCATTCTGAGCGCAGTAGCCTGCCCTGAGCGAAGTCGAATGGGAAGCCCCCCGCATTTTGCTCACATCTGCACGGCGTTTGCACGTTCCCCAAACCCACGTCGTCTCGACCGGAGCGGCGCAACGCGCAGCGAAGGAATCTGCTGTTCTCCCCCCACAACCCACGTCATCTCGACCGGAGCGGCGCAACGCGCAGCGGAGTGGAGAGACCCCCGCATTTTGCCGCAGCAGCACAAATCCGGGTAGGAATAAACACACTCCATCTGCCCGGCTGTACATTTCCATTCCGTAGCGTAGCGAAGGAATCCGCTGTTGCTTCATCCGCCACGAACGCCCGGGCGCCCCACCGTCAGCGCCTACCAGCTCCCCCGCTCGCCGAACAGATCAATCACCCGCGCCAGCCTCAGCGAACCGTTCTCCCAGTTCGCCCGCAGCCCGAGCTCCACGCGATCGGCATCGCCCTCGGCAATCCCGCGAATAATCTCCTCATGCTCGTCGGTCGATAAATGCAGATCGTCAATAATCGAGCTGGCATACAACCGCCAGTAGCGTTCCGTCTGCGGCTCAATCGCGCCATGCAGCGCCGCGAGCCTGGGCCCCGCGCCCGCGCTCACAATCAGCCGGTGAAAGCTGCGGTCCAGGTCGAAGATCCCGCCCGCACCCGACGACTTCGTTCCCGAGATCGTCGTCAACTCCCGATTGATCGCCTCCAACTGTTCCACAATCGCCGCTCGCTCAGCCTTCGGCAGAGCAGCCGTCTGCCGCCCGGCCATGCCCTCAATCCGCCCGATGATCGCATACAGCTCATTCGCATCATCCTTCGTCAGCGGAGCGACAAACATCCGTGACTTGCTCACGTTCTTATGCTCGTGGACATAGCCCTCGCGCTGCAGCCAGTGCAGCGCCCCGCGCACCGGCGTCCGGCTCATGCCCAGATGCTTGGCCAGGTCGCCTTCGACAATCCACGTCCCCGGCGACAGCTTCCCATGCACAATCAGTTCCCGAATCCCTTGAAACGCCGTCCGCAGACTCGTCCCATGCTCCGCTTTATTCGAGCGTCTCACTCTCTTTGCCGAAGGTGAAGCCGTTGGCATCGTCAAACCCGCCAGTTCTTTAAGGTCCGCACGCCCGGTCGAAAACACATCGCCGACGCACGGCTTTAGACTAACCGATTTTTAGTACAAGATTGGATGCATTCTGTAAATTCAAGCGTACAATCGCTGGTGCAGACCTGTGCTATAGTCTATGTATTCAAGATTGTCTACATTGTAAATGCCTATAAACGAGTCAATTCGCCGCATCCACGTCCTCGACTCCCACACCGCCGGTGAGCCCACCCGCCTCGTCCTCTCCGGCGGCCCAGACCTCGGCACCGGACCCCTCTCCGACCGCCTCCGCAGCCTCCAGCGCGACTACGACTCCTTCCGCACCGCCGTCGTCAACGAGCCCCGCGGCTCCGATGTCCTCGTTGGCGCTCTGCTCCAGGAGCCCTCCGACCCCACCTGCGACGCCGGCGTCATCTTCTTCAACAACGTCGGCTACCTCGGCATGTGCGGACACGGCACCATCGGCCTCATCGTCTCGCTCGCACATCTCGGCAAAATCTCTCCCGGCACCCATCGCATCGAAACCCCGGTAGGCATCGTCACCACCACGCTCCACGCCTCCGGAGCCGTTACCGTCGAGAACGTCCCCAGCTACCGCCACGCCGCGAACGTTCCAGTCAACATCCCCGGCCACGGCTCCATCACCGGAGACATCGCCTGGGGCGGCAACTGGTTCTATCTCGTCGAAGACCACAGCCAGGACCTCTCGCTTCCCAACGCTGCCGCACTCACCAGCTACACCTCCGCCATCCTCGACGCACTCGCCGCCCAGAACATCACCGGGGCCGACGGCGCACCCATCGACCACATCGAACTCTTCTCTCCCGGCGACGCCACGCACGAGAGCACCAACTTCGTCCTCTGCCCCGGCAAGGCCTACGACCGCTCTCCCTGCGGCACCGGTACCAGCGCCAAGCTCGCCTGCCTCTACGCCGAAGGCAAGCTCGCCCCCGGAGCCATCTGGCGTCAGCGCGGCATCCTGGGCTCGGTCTTCGAAGGCAGCTTCCGCCTGAACGGAAGCAACGGAAGCAGCAACGGCACCATCGTCCCCAGCATCACCGGCACGGCCCACATCACCGCCGAGGCCACGCTGCTGCTCGACCCCGCCGACCCCTTCTGCATGGGGATAGCCACATGAACTCCGCAGCCGATGTCGTCATCCTCGGCTGCGGCATCGTAGGCGCGGCAACGGCCCTCGAGTGCGCCCGCGCCGGCATGTCTGTCACCGTCATCGAGCAGGACACCCCAGGCAGCGGAGCCACAGCAGCCGGCATGGGCCACATCGTCGTCATGGACGACTCCCCCGCGCAGCTTGCCCTCACCACCTACTCCCGCTCCCTCTGGAACCAGCTCGCCCCCGAGCTTCCCCCCAGCGTCGAGTACAGCCAGTGCGGCACCATCTGGGTCGCAGCCGACGCCGACGAAATGGCCGAGGTCCATCGCAAGCTCGCCTGCTACGCCGCCGCCGGAGTCGACGCCGAAGCCATCAACCCCGACGAACTCCGCGAAGCCGAGCCCAACCTCCGCCCCGCCCTCGCCGGCGGACTCCGCGTGCCCGCCGACGCCGTGCTCTACCCACCCGCCGCCGCCGCGTTCTTCATGGACCAGGCCTGCCGCCACAACGCCCGCCTCGTCTACGGACGCTGCCTCTCTGCCGCGCACGGCGAAGTCCGCCTCGAAGACGGAACCAGACTCCACGCAGACATCATCGTCAACGCCGCCGGCGCAGTCTCGCCCGATCTCACTCCCGGCATCTCCGTCAAAAAGCGCAAAGGGCACCTCGTCATCACCGACCGCTACCCCAACTTTCTCAACCACCAGCTCGTCGAACTCGGCTATCTCAAAAGCGCGCACTCCACCACAGCGGACTCCATCGCCTTCAACGTGCAGCCGCGCCTCACCGGCCAGATCCTCATCGGCTCCTCGCGCCAGTTCGACGCCGAGGACAACGAGGTCGATCGCGGCATCGTCGCCGACATGCTCGAACGCGCCGCACTCTACATGCCCGCCATCTCCAAACTTTCGGCCTTGCGCATCTGGTCTGGCTTCCGCGCTGCCACACCCGACAAGCTCCCGCTCATCGGCCCCACCGAAGACCCCACCGTCTTCCTCGCCACCGGACACGAGGGCCTCGGCATCACCACCTCGCTCGCCACCGCGCGCCTGCTTACAGACCACCTGCTCCAGCGCCCGTCCCCCATCGCGCCCGAGCCCTACCTCCCCTCGCGCCTCGCCGTCGGAGCCGCTCATGTCTAACACCAGACTCACGTCATCTCGACCGAAGGACGTCCGGGTGCCCCATCTTCGACGCAGCTTCATCGCGCCTAAGGTGGGGTCCAACGTCACTCCTGACACCACGCCATCTCGACCGAAGGCGGCGCTCTTTGCCGCCGCAGTGGAGAGACCCCCGTATTTCGCCTTTCGGTGGCAGAGCACGGCTTTAGCCCCGCGAAAATCCCAGCAACTTCAAGGGAATTTAGTAACTGGCCTTTCTGCAAACCCTGCCCGAGGCACTCTTTCCGCATCTTGTTAACCCGCTGAGGGAATTTCTGTGAACCAACACTCCTCTCCAACATCGACTGCAACACAACCCATCCACCTCACTCTCGACGGCCAACCCATCACCGTCGAACCCGGATCGACCGTCGCAGTCGCCATCGCTATCGCAGGCCGCACCTGCCGCACCTCCATCACGGGCGAGCCGCGCGGCCCACTCTGCGCCATGGGCATCTGCTTCGAGTGCCGCGCCACCATCAACGGCATCGCCCACCGCCGCACCTGTCAGGTCGTCTGCGAACCGGGCATGGACATCGTGACCCAATGACCGAGCACTTCCCCATTCTCGTCGTCGGAGCAGGCCCCGCAGGCATCGCCGCTGCCGTCTCGGCCGCTGAAGCAGGCAGCCGCGTCGCCCTCATCGACGACAACCCCGAACCCGGCGGCCAGATCTGGCGCGCCGAACGCAACCAACCCGGCCCGGACGTCACGCACGGCGGCAACGCCGCACACTGGCGCAATCGCCTCGCCGCCGCCTCCGTCACACGCCTGCAAGGCTGGTCCGTCTTCGACCAGCCCGAACCCATGACCCTCCGCGCCGAACGCGAAGGCCGCGCCGCAGACTTCTCCGCCGACCGCATCATCCTCGCCACCGGCGCGCGCGAACGATTCCTTCCCTTCCCCGGCTGGACGCTGCCCAACATTATGGGCGTCGGCGCACTCCAGGCCATGGTCAAATCCGGCCTGCCCATTCGCGGCAAACGAGTCGTCATCGCCGGCAGCGGCCCGCTCCTGCTTGCCGTTGCACACACGCTCCACGCCGCCGGGGCTAACGTCGTCGCCATCGCCGAACAAGCGCCACTCTCCAGCCTGGCTGCCTTCACCGCATCGCTCGCAACCAGCCCATCCAAACTCGTGCAAGGCCTCCGCTACAAAGCCGCAACCCTCGGCGTGCCATTCCACACCGGCAGTTGGCCGCTTCGCGCACACGGCACAGACCGCGTCACCTCCGTCGTCCTCTCCCTCAAAGGAAGGGCCAAAGAAATCCCCTGCGACTATCTCGCGGTGGGCTTCCACCTCGTTCCCAACATCGAACTCCCCGCCATGCTAGGCTGCCGCATCGAAGACGGCTTCGACGCTGACTTCGTCGCCGTCGATGACCTCCAGCACACCTCCATCCCCGGCATCTTCTGCGCCGGAGAACCCACCGGCATCGCCGGCCTCGAAGCGTCGCTCCTCGAAGGCGAGATCGCCGGCCTCACCGCCGCCGGACGCACCTTAAAAGCACAGCATCTCGTCCCGCGCAAACGCGCAGCCTCGCGCTTCGCCGCACGTCTCGCCCGCGCCTTCAGCCTCCGCCCCGAACTCAAATCCATCCCGCAGGACAACACCATCGTCTGCCGCTGCGAAGACGTCACCCTCGGCGTACTGCGCCCGCATCCCACCTGGCGCGCCGCCAAGCTCCACACCCGCTGCGGCATGGGCCCCTGCCAGGGACGCATCTGCGGCGCGGCCACCAGCTTCCTGCTCGACTGGAACCCGAGCTCCGTCCGCCCTCCCATGCTCCCCACCCTCGTCTCCAGCCTCACCTCCACCGAAGTCTCCCGCTAACCCCACTCACCTTCCACGCATCTTGCATTTCCCTTCCCCACCCTGCGCGAAGGGGAAGGGGAAGGAATCCGTTGTTCTCTTCCACCTCGCCACCACATCACGTCATCTCGACCGAAGGCGGCGCTTTTGCCGCCGCAGCGGAGAGATCCCCGCATTCCGCTTTTCTCCTCGCTCGCAGGCACAAACAAAAACATGTCAAGCCCCCAATCCTCTAAACTCCCTCCCAACCACCACATCGCAAACCAGATATTCCCCACACCAACCTGGCGGTTTAGTTTTCATTGATCCGTAAAATAGAAGTAGGGGGAAATCCAAACAACATGGCAAGAAAAAATCCCGCTCCCCAATCAAGCCCCCAAAAAGCGCCAAAGGCGCGCCCCAGGCACAGCTCCGCAGATACGGGGAGGTCCGGACCTAACCCCTTTAGAACATGGATTTTGAGTACTTAATAGGGGGAGGGGGGTACTACCCCGCCCGCAGCGCCCGCCGCAGCACAAAATACACCGGCACCCCGGCCGCGACAATAATCACCCCCGGCCAGGTCGTCCCAGCCCGGTAAGCAAACAACGCCACCAGAATCACCGACGCGCCCGCGATATACAAACCCGGCAGCCACGGATACCCCCACGCCCGGTACGGACGGTGAGCGTCCGGTCGCGTCCGTCTCAGCCGGAACAGCCCCGCGATGGTCAGGATGTAAAAGAACAGCGCAGCCGAGATCACATAGTCCAGCAGATTGCTGTAAAGATTCCCGTAAGCATGAGTCAGCGGATTGATCGTCCGAGGCAGCACCAGCAGCGCCGCCCATAGCCCCTGAATCGCCAAACCCCACGCCGGGACTCCGGCCCGGTTCAGTCGCCCGGCCGAAGGAAAGAACAGCCGGTCCTGCGCAATCGCATAGCAAGCCCGCGCACCCGCCAGCGTCAGCGCATTCACCGTCCCGAAGGTCGAAACCATAATTGCCGCCGCCATCAGCGCCGGCCCCAGATGAGGAAAGATCGTCTGCAACACCGCCGTGCCCACGCGGTCGCTCGGCGCAGCCTGAATCGACGAGAGCGGTAGGCTCGCCAGGTAGCCCACATTGCAGAACAGATACAGCACAATCACCGTCACCGTACCGATCAAAAGCGCCAGCGGCAGATTGCGATGCGGATTCTTCACCTCCGCCGCAACGAACGTGATGTCATGCCACGAGTCAGCCGAGAACAGCGACCCGGTCTGCGAGATGCATACCGCAATAAACAACCCGAACGCCGTCGTCGCGCTCAGCCCAGCCGCCAGCGGAGCCGCTCCACGCACCGCCCACGGATGCGCAAAGTTCGCAGAGATCGCCGCGTGGTTCGCGCACACCGTCAGCCCCAGCACGATCAGCGCACCCAGCCCGCCCAGCTTCGCCACCGTAAACACATTCTGAATGATCTTGCCGTACTTCAACCCCAGCGCATTCGCCGCAGTCAGAAACACAATCACCACAATCGCCAGCAACTGCGCCGTCGAAAGCGAGAAGGCATAGTGTCCGCCCAGATCATGCGGAGCCACCAGATAGTTCGTCTCCGAGACCGAAGGAAACAGCACCCCCGAGAACCGCGCAAACGCAATCGCCACCGCCGCGATCGAGCCGGTCTGAATCACCGTCCACAGCGTCCACCCATACAAAAATCCCCACAGCGGCGAGAACGCCTCCCGCAGATAGACATACATTCCGCCCGCATGAGGCAGCATCGCCGCCAGCTCGCCATACGAGAGCGCGCCCGCCACCGTCAGCACGCCCGTAATCGCCCACGCCACCAGCAGCCAGCCCGAGCTGCCAATCTGCCGCGACATCTCCGCCGAAACGATGAAGATGCCCGACCCCACCATAATCCCCACCACCACCATCACCGAGTCGAACAGCCCAAGCCCCCGCTTGAAACCCTCCTCGGTCGTCGCCTCCGCCACCTCTGCCGGCATCCCGTCCACCCTCACAAAATATCGAATTGAGCGGGCGACTCCGCACGAACGGAATCGCCCGCTTGAACACCACCAGAGACTCTACACGGTCTTCGGGTTCACCTTCCAGTAAACCGAGTACCGCTCATCCATCAACTGATACAGCGGAATCAGCTCCGTCTCCTTCGCCTGCCCAACCGTGCGGAACTTCAGCTTCTCGCCCGCAACCGGCTCAACCCACTTCGCCTGGTGAACGTCCTCGGCAACAGCCTCAGGCATAGCAATCGGAGCCTCACGTCTCATGCGCGGCGCGTTCGGCCCGTAGATCATGTTGTGAGTCAGCCCGTCGTTACCCAGCTTCGCGGCCAGCACCAGCGGCCCGTACATCGGAGCCTGAACGGAGCCGTCGTCCGGCGTCGGCGCGGTGTGCAGATGCATCGGCAACGCGACCTCAACCTTGTCCCCCTGCTTCCACCTGCGCTTCAGCGCCACGTAGCTCGACGGAGTAGCCTTCACCTTCTCGACCTTCCCGTTCACCTTGATGACGACGCCCTCGGTTGCCCAGTAAGGAATGCGTACATGCATGGTCATCGACGTCGGACGCTCCGCCTGCACGGTCAGCGTCGTGCCCTCTTCCTCAGGGAAGTTCGTGTCCTGAATCACACTGAGCTTCTTCTCCGGCCACTTCACCTCGGAGCCGATAAAGAGGTTCACATACAGATCACGCTTGTCATGGAAATAGATCGAGTCGTTCGTCTTGGCATACTCCTCGACGCCCGTGCCCGTGCAGCACCAGAACGCATCCGTCGGCGTGCCGAACGTCTTCCACGCGCCGGGCCTCAGCGGCACGTAGTACATCAACATGCCGTCCTTATCCTGCGTGCCCAGCCGCACGTTGAAGAGCAGCCGCTCGTAGTAGTCCATCACGCGCGGATCAATCGTCCAGCCATAGACGTGACGCCCCAGCTTCATCATGTTGTAGCTACAGCAGCACTCCTCGGCAGCGGGCCCAAGGTGCTGCGAGAGCTGTCCCGCAGCCTGCCAGCCTTCGCCGTCGCTGGTGCCTCCGGTTGCATACGTATGCTGTGCAACCACCTCGTGGAAGAAGTAGTCCGCGATGGTGTGGTCGCGGTCTTCAGCAGTCAGCTCGTAACCACGCGCCGCGCTGATGGCCTGCGGAATATGCGTATTCGCGTGCAGGCCAGCGAGGTGATCTTCACGTGCGGCCAGCGGATCGAAGAATGCCTTCTTGCTGAACCGCTTGCCCAGCGTCATGTACTTTTCCTTACCCGTCACGGCGTATAGGTTGTACGAGACCTCAGACATGCCGCCGAACTCGACCCGCAGGACGCGCTGGAAATCATCCTCAGGAATGGGAGCCGACCACGCATCGGCCCAGTCGGCCATGCGCTCGCACGAGGCCAGCGCCTGCTCGTTGCCGCAGTGGACGTACATATCCAGCATTCCGGCCATGATCTTGTGATACGTGTAGAAGGGCGCCCACACACGCTCATGCGCCTTCAGCCGGTCGTAAAAGTTCTCCGGATATGCGCCGAGATAGCCATTCTCCTTCTGACACTTAATCAGCTCTGTCACCAGGTCGTTCGCCTTCGCGCGTAGCGCCTCGTCCTTTGTGCTCGCATACATCAGCGCGCAGCCCGAGAGATAATGCCCGCCCGCGAAGTGTCCGCGCAGCTCGCAGTCCGGGGCCTCCCATCCGCCCAGCGGCTCCGCCGTCGAAGGCAGTCCTGCCGTAACGCGAAACATGTGCAGCAGGCGGTCGTTCGGCAGCGAGGCAAGATACTTCCCGTTGATATCCATCGCGTTTTTGAGCAGCCCTTCGCGCAGTTGTACCTGCGTCATCGGAAACGGCTCGACCTTCCAGAGAACTTTTTCGTACCCCACATGATTGTTGCTGCGCGGAATGTCGAGCACAGCATCCTGTCCGAACGCAACGCCCTTGCGCGCCATTGCCAAAGCAGCGGCCGCTCCGGCTGCCGTCGAGAGAAACCGCCTGCGCGAAACCTGATCGAACTCCATGATTGCCATCTCCTTATGCTGCTTTTGACGGTGACGATATAACGTTTACTCGTCCAAGACAATGTAACCCAACGGATGCATCATTGTATACATTTTCAGTTCATTTCTTCTTTAACACCCCTTTTGTCGCCATTCCCGAAGGGAATCTGCGTTTGGCGTCGCCCCGCGTCCAGCTCCACCTCGATAGAAACTTCACATCTAAGGGTTAGACGCACTCGACTTCGCCGAGTTCTCTGACAGCAGCCGCGAGAGCGCCTGAAGACACTCCCGAGATTTGTCGCGTTCCCCCGTTTGCCGGTAGGCACTGGCCAGGCTCGTATAGACGGCAGGATTGCGCGGCTCCAGCCTCCGGCCAATCTCAAGATGAACCACCGCGTCCTTCGCACGGCCCTCCATTAAATAGAGTTTGCCAAGCGCAATCTGCGAGGTCGAGTAGGCAGGCTGCGCGGCCACCGAAGCCTCAAGCGCCTCACGTGCCTCCGCGAACTGCGGCTGTCCCGGCGCGGCCCCTGCGTGCATCAGAACAGTGCCGAGCAGCGAGAGCATCTGGTAATCGCGGTGTCCGGCCTTGATGCCCTCTTGCGCAACCGCCAGCGCATCAGCCAATCGATCTTCATAAAGTCGCTCCTGCACCAGCGCCAGATAGCCGATGTCGCTGCCGGGAGCAAGTTTGGCGGCAGCGGCAAACTCCGGCTTCGCCTCATCGAGCCGGTCGAGCCGCGCGAGAAAGACGGCCCGCTCGTAGTGCAGCCGCGCCGAGTCAGGCATATTCCGCAAGCCGAGATCGACGACGCGGAGGCCCAGTTTGTAGTCGTAGTGATCGGTGCAGGCATCGGCGACGTAGGCGTAGAGCTTCTCGTCCTTCGGCGTATCGTGCGCGGCGTCTTCCAGTGCTTTATAAGCAGCGTCGGATTGCCCATCGCCCGCATAAGACTGCGCGAGCAGATTGTTCACCGCAGCCGTGTTGTGTCCCTCTGCGCGAAGGCCGGCGAGCGCGCGGATCGCTTGCTTGAACTGGCCCGTGCCGTAGTAGCAGAGCGCAAGATTGAACCCCGCCGCGTAATCCTCTGGCGCGCTCTCGTGTGCCTTCGTCAGATACGGAATCGCTTCGGCGAAGCGTCCCTGCCGCGTCAGGTCGATGCCCTGCTGAAGCTGACTGGCAGAGGGCGTCGCCGTATCAGCCGCGCCAGACTCAGGCGCCTGACCTCGCGCATACACAAGCAGCACGCCGCATAACAGGACCGCTATCCAAATTCCTGCGCTTCGATAGCGGCCCTGCACCATGCTTTAACCTCGGTTGCGACGCCCTGCGCCGGATGGCGGTGCAGGCGGCCCAGCGTTCCAGTCCGGCGGCTCCTGCCCAAGGATATTGTGGACGAAGAAGTCTTCGAGCTTGCGTTGTCCATACGCACCGCCCGCGCCGTGACCGCCGCCGGGAACGTAGAACAGGTCGAAGGTCTTGCCCGCTTTAATTAGACGGTCGGCAACCTGAAACGTCGAGGACGGGTCGACGTTCTGGTCCATCTCTCCGACGACGAGCATCAGCTTACCTTGCAGCCGGTAAGCATTGTCAACATTCGACGACGCGGAGTACTGCGGGCCAATCGGCCAGCCCATCCACTGCTCGTTCCACCAGATCTTGTCCATGCGGTTGTCGTGGCAACCGCTGTTCGACACGGCGACCTTGTAGAACTCCGGATGAAAGAGCAGAGCGCCCATCGCGCTCTGTCCACCCGCCGACGTACCGAAGATGCCGACGTTCGAGATGTCGTACCACGGAAACTTTTTCGCCGCAGCCTGATGCCACAGGATGCGGTCCGGAAAACCTGCGTCCTTCAGGTTCTGCCATGCGACATTGTGAAACGCGCGCGAGCGGTTGTTCGTGCCCATGCCGTCAATCTTCACGACAACAAAGCCCAGTTCGGTCAAAGGTTCAGCGCGAGTATTGAACGTCTTCGGCACGAACGAGCCCTGTGGCCCCGCGTAGATGTCTTCAATCACCGGATACTTCTTGTTCGGATCGAAGTTCGCCGGCTTATAAATCACGCCCCAGATGTCCGTCTTGCCGTCGCGTCCCTTGGCCACAAAGACCTCCGGCGCATGCCAGCCAGCCGCGAGCAGCTTCGTGATGTCGCCCTTCTCCAGCACCGCAAGCTGCTTGTTGCCGTCGGTCTGGTAGAGCGCCATCGTCGGAGCTTCATCGATGGTGGACCATGTATCCACGTAGTATTTTCCGTCGGGCGAATACTCCAGATGATGATTGCCCGGCGCTTCGGGCAACGCCGTCAGGCCCGTGCCGTCGAAGTTGATGCGATAACCGTGGACGAAGTACGGGTCTTCGCCAGGATTCATGCCGCTCGCCTCGAACCATATCTGCCGCTTCTGCTCATCGACATAGTTGACAGCGCGAACGACCCACTCGCCCTTCGTGATCTGGTTCTCGATCTTGCCCGTCTTGTCGTTGAGCAGATAGAGGTGCTCCCACCCGTCGCGCTCCGAGGCCCAGATCATCTCCTTGCCGTCGGCGATGTCATAGCGGTACTCCTTGCCCGTGTCCTGCTGGTTCATCACCAGCGGGCGATAGTCAACGAAGGTCGCACTCTCTTCCGTGACCAGGCTGCGTGCCGCGCCCGTCTTCGCGTCTACTTCAATCACGCGATAAACCTGGTGCCCGCGCTGGTTGTACTCGAACGTGAAGCCGCGGCTGTCCTTCCACCACTCGGGCCGCGAGAGATCAAACGGATTCGGAAACAACTGATTGTCGATGTCGAACTGGCGCTTCGCCGCAACATCAAACATCACCGGCTGCTGTAGGTCGAGCACGTCGCCCGGCTTGGTGTAAGGCACGGAGATGTAGAGCGGCTGCAACTGCGTGGCCGGCGACGACTCAATGTAATGCACCTCGCGGTGGTAGCCGGGACGAATGCGATACGCAACCAGATGCGTCGAGTCCGGCGACCACACCAGCGTGCGCGGCGAATAGAAGTTTCCCTCCGAGCCGTCCGTGCTCAAATCGATCGTCTGCTTGCCATCCGCCGAGCGCACAAACACGTTGTAGTTGTAGATATACGCAACCCACTTTTTGTCCGGCGAGGGCGTTGTACGGCTCGGATCATTGACGTCCTCGGCGCTCGTGTGGAAGCCATCGTCAAAACCATCGAAGTTGCGTCCGCCCGGACGCTCTGCTTTCGCGCAGGCATAGGCGGTCAGGTCGCAGCGCCAGCGCGCCATCCCGATCTGAAATTCAATCGCGGCGCGCTTCTCGGCAAACCGAAAGCGCATAAACGGCAACGTCTGTGCCTTGTAGCTCTCGCCGTCGGCCTTGCTGAGCGCCTCGGCCAGTCGCGCATGGTCGAACGGGGCCTGTTTGACGCCTGTCGTCGCATCCACCAGTACAAACTCGTGCCCGCCCTCGACAGTCTTGTTGTAGACGAAGCTGTCGCTGCCTTCCATCCACATAACGCCGTCGGCAATGTTCAGCGCCAGCCCGCGATACTTCTCATTTAGCTTCGCTGCGCGTTCATAATCTGCGCGCGTCACCGCGGCTGAAGCGATTCCCGAGACCAGCACACCCACGCTCAAAGCAACAACGAGACCCGTTCTACGCAACATCCCATCTCCTTCTTTTTGTGGAAAACCGGCAAAAACAACCGCGCCGGACGAGTCGGAAGACAGCGTCCGGCGCGAGGTAGTGATGCATGTTGGTTAGAACTCGAAGTTGCCTCGGAGTTCGATGACGCGGCCAAAGGTGCCGTTGGCCTGGTTGCTGATCACTCCGCCATGCGCAAAGCCCGTGCTCTGGATACTCCCGCTGGGACTGCCGAAGACGGGATGGTTCCATGCGTTGAGGAACTCACCCTGTAGACGGAACCGGAGCGCCTCATGAATTGGGACTGTCTTCGAGACCGACATGTCCTGATAGAAGCCGTGCGGTGCGTGCAGCCAGATGATGTTGCCAATCGTGCCGGGCGTCGTGTTGGGAGTAATGTACGTGGAGTTTGCCTTGCCCCCCGTAGCAATGTACTTGGGGTTGATCAGATTGGCGTAGGTCTTGCCGGGAACGCGATATACGCCAACTGCTTTCTGGAGGTCCGACGAGGAGATACCGTGGAGCGTGAGGCCGTTATCGCCGTAGTCGTTGAACGTCCTGTAACCACCTGTCAACCGGAACGGGGCGCCTGTCTGGAACGTGACAATCGTTCCGACGGTGATGCCGCCGAACACCTTGTCCACAACGGTATTGTTCCCAATCAGCTTTCCTTTGCCGATCGGCAGGTCGTACGTGCCGTTGATGTGCGTCACCTGCTGGAGATCGAACAGGCTCGGCCCGTATCCCTTATGCAGATCGCGCAGCGAGAAGACGGTCAACGCGCCGGTCCAGTCGTTCGGACTGGCTGTGCCGAGCGAGTGGCTCCAGGTATAGTTCGCGTCGAATTGCAGCCCCTTCCACGCGCCCTGCCGCAGGTCAACCTGCAAAGCGTTGTAGTTCGAGTAGCCTGCGGCCACCATGTAGCCCGTCGAGTTCCCCGCAGCGAACGGATTCGCCTGGAAGACGTTGATGGGATAGCCCGCACCGGCTCCGGTGTAACCGATGTTGTTCTTGCAAGGCCCGAAGCTCTGCCCAACCAGATTGCAGAAGTAAGGGACAGTGCCGTTGATACCGCTCAGCACGCTGGCAAACGAACCAGCTGCGCCAGTCTGTAGATAGCGGACGAACTGCGCATTGGTGAAGTCGCTCGCACCAGATCCGCCAAACGCAGCCGAAATCATGTGCAATGATCCCGGAGTGCCCTCGAACGATGGGCTGTTCGAGCCGTGTGCAGCAATATAAGCTGCGAGATTGGCCTGCGCCTGTTTGAACTCCGTCAGGAAGCCGTTCTCGAAGATATTCACTTCGTTCGGGTTGATGTTGATCCACTGGTGAATGGTGCGGTTGCCGTTATACCGGACCTCCAGCACGCGAGATCCCCCAAGCGAGCGTTGAATACCCAAATTCCACGACTCGCTATAGGGCTGCTGAATCTTCGGATTCAGACCATTGACACCGGGGCCGCCGACAAAGGTGTAATCCGACTGCGAAGCCGTCTCCTGATACTCCGCCGGAGCGTAGCCGAGTGGAGGAATCGGTTGGCCCAGCGACAGGCTACCCGGCGCAAACGTTCCCGGCCCGCCTGTATTGTTGGCATTCAGGAAGAAGTCCTGGAAGTAGAACGAACCGTAGTCGGCCGCGTTGTTCCAGAAGTACTGACCCGGCTCGGTAAAGCGGCGCAGGGCGAAGCCGCCGCGAATGACCGTCCCATCGCCAAACAGTGATTTGGCAAATCCGTCGGTGAACTTGGGATTCCACGCAAATCCGAAAGCAGGCTGGGGCGTAAGCCTCCACGCCTGATACGGCCGTGGATTGGTCGAAAGCACCGGATTCATGTTGCCGGGCAGATGTCCGGGCTGAAAGAGATTGCCGTTGCCTGACGGCCCGTAGATGTCCCCCGGAGAGGCTGAGTGATACGCGCCGGTCAGGTCGTGCTGCGGCACGCCGAAGTCCCAGCGCAGGCCGTAATTCAACGTGAGAGAAGGCGTCACCTTCCAGGAGTCCTCGGCAAACAATCCTGTCGAGCTGACAAGTTCGTCCAGGTTGTAAGCGCCGATCTTGTGCTCGAATTGCTTCGTCTGCTAGTTGTAGGGGAAGGTTCCGTTGATGTCCGACACCCTGCCCGCGAGGACGGCATAGAGCTGGCCCGCTTCGGCGATGGCGGAATCGTCAGCGCCGGGCATCGATGTGGTCGTGAATGCATTGAGAGCAGGATCGCCGCCTGCAAGGCCAAGATCGAAGTTGTTGTATCCCACAGGAGGGTTCCAGTAGTGGTCCTGCTCGCGGTACCACGACACGCCGAAGCTGATGGCGTG
>NZ_DASUBE010000064.1:0-28557 GCF_035763405.1 Edaphobacter sp. | reverse complement strand
GTTCTTCGGGTTGTGCTTCGACAGCACCTTCGTGATCGCCGCCGTCAGCGTCGTCTTGCCGTGATCGATGTGTCCGATCGTTCCAATGTTCACGTGCGGCTTTGACCGATCAAATTTTTCCTTCGCCATGACTCTCTCCGTGTTTCTTACTACTGAAATTCAACTGCTAAACTGTCGCGCCTTGCGGCATTGCGTTACTTACTCTCTTTGCCCTGCACCTTGGCAATGATCTCTTCCGAAACCGACCGCGGCGCTTCTTCATACTGCTTGAATTGCATGGTGTAGTTCGCACGGCCCTGCGTGGATGAGCGCATGTGCGTGGCGTAACCGAACATCGTGCTCAGCGGCACAGTTGCCTTGATAGCCTGCGAACCGCCGACCATCTCCATACCCTCAATGCGGCCACGACGGCTGTTGAGGTCGCCGATGATCGTGCCCATGTATTCCTCGGGGACGGTGACTTCGACGTCCATCACGGGCTCGAGCAGCACAGGCTTCGCCTTGCGGGCGGCTTCCTTGAACGCCATCGAACCGGCGATCTTGAACGCCATTTCGTTCGAGTCCACGTCGTGATAGCTGCCGTCGTAGAGCGACACCTTGATGTCCACCATCTCGTAGCCAGCGAGAACGCCGCGCTGCATCGCGTCCTGAATGCCCTGGTCGATGGGCTTGATGTACTCCTTGGGAATGACGCCGCCCTTGATGTCGTTCGAGAACTCGTAGCCCGCGCCCGGCTCGTTGGGGCTGATGCGGATCTTGCAATGACCGTAGTTGCCTGAGCCGCCGGTCTGACGGATGTACTTGCCTTCCGCATCGGAGTTCGAGCGGATGGTCTCGCGGTAGGCCACCTGTGGCTTGCCGACGTTGGCCTCGACCTTGTACTCGCGCATCATGCGGTCGACGATGATCTCAAGGTGCAGCTCGCCCATGCCGGCGATGATGGTCTGGCCGGAGTCGGGATCGGTGTGCACGTTGAAGGTGGGGTCTTCCTGCGCCAGCTTCGCGAGCGCCATGCCCATCTTCTCCTGGTCGGCCTTGGTCTTCGGCTCGACCGCGACCTCGATGACAGTCTTTGGGAAGTCGATGGATTCGAGCACGACGGGGTGCTTGTCCGAACAGATGGTGTCGCCGGTAACGAGGTTTTTGAGGCCGACGGCGGCGCAGATGTCGCCTGCGAGGATCTCGGTGATCTCTTCGCGCTTGTTGGCGTGCATCTTGAGCAGGCGGCCAATGCGCTCCGTCTTGCCGGTACGCGGATTCAGCACCGAGTCGCCGGTCTTCAACTGGCCCGAGTAGACGCGGATGAAGATCAACTGGCCGACGAAGGGGTCGGTCATGATCTTGAAGCCGAGCGCCGCGAAGGGCTCGCTGTCGTCAGCCTTGCGGATGACCTCTTCCTCCATGTTGTCGGGGTTGTGGCCGACGACCGGGGGGATATCGAGCGGGCTGGGCAGATAGTCAACCACAGCGTCGAGCAGCGTCTGGACGCCCTTGTTCTTGAACGCCGAGCCGCAGAGGACGGGGAAGATCTTCATCCCGATGGTCGCCTTGCGGATGCCAGCCTTGAGCTGGGCCTCGGTCGGCTCCTGGCCTTCGAGATAGAGGTGCATCAGCTCGTCGTCGTTTTCGGCGACAGCTTCGACCAGCGTGTGGCGGGCTTCCTTGGCCTTCTCGACCAGATCGGCGGGGATCTCTTCAACCGAGTACTGCGCTCCCATCGTCTCGTCGTGCCAGAGGATAGCCTTCATCGTGACCAGGTCAACGACGCCGGCAAACTTGGCCTCGGCACCGATGGCGATATTCAGCGGCACAGCGCGCGCGCCCAGACGATCAACGATGGTCTGAGTCGCATAAACAGCGTCCGCACCGGCGCGGTCCATCTTATTGATGAAGCAGATGCGGGGGACCTTGTACTTGTCAGCCTGCCGCCAGACAGTCTCCGACTGCGGCTGCACACCGGCGACTGCGTCGAAGCAGGCAACCGCGCCGTCGAGCACGCGGAGCGAACGCTCGACCTCGGCGGTGAAGTCCACGTGACCGGGAGTGTCGATGATGTTGATGCGCTGGTTCTTCCACGTGCAGGTGGTGGCAGCCGAGGTGATGGTGATGCCGCGCTCCTGCTCCTGCTCCATCCAGTCCATGGCGGCAGTGCCCTCGTGCACCTCGCCGATACGGTGCGTGATACCCGTATAGAAGAGGATGCGCTCGGTCGTCGTCGTCTTGCCGGCGTCGATGTGCGCCATGATTCCGATGTTCCGGCAACGATTCAGAGGTACAGTGCGTGCCACGGTCTATCTCTCATCTGCGAGGGCTGCTCGCGGTTACTGTGCAACTAGAACTAAGAGCAAAGACAAAAGACTTTGCTATGAAAATTTTTCCTTACCACCGATAGTGCGCAAAGGCCTTGTTCGCCTCGGCCATGCGGTGGACGTCTTCCTTCTTCTTCATCGCCGCGCCACGGCCGTTGGCCGCATCGAGTAGTTCGGCGGTCAGCTTCTCGACCATACCCTTTTCACCGCGGGCGCGGCCGTAGGTGACGAGCCAGCGGATGGCCAGCGAGGTGCGGCGCTCGGGATTGACCTCGATCGGCACCTGGTAATTCGCACCGCCTACGCGGCGGGACTTCACTTCGAGCAGCGGCTTGCAGTTCTCGACCGCCTTCTTGAAGAGCTTGAGGGCCTCGTCGCCGCCCTTCTGCTCCAGATTCGTCATGGCCTCATAAAAAATGCCCTGCGCGGTGGACTTCTTGCCGCCCCACATCATCGAGTTGACAAACTTCGTGACCAGTGTCGAGTTATAGACCGGGTCGGGGTTGACTTCGCGCTTTGCTACATAACCTTTTCTTGGCATTGCTCTCTATCTCTTCTTCCTCCAGCCCGGTGAACCTCTCACGAGATGGACCTGTTAGTACAAACCTTTTATTTTGCTGCGGCCTTGGGACGCTTGGCGCCGTACTTCGAGCGGCTCTGTTTGCGGTTGGCGACGCCGACCGAGTCCAGCGTTCCGCGCACGACGTGATAGCGAACACCCGGAAGGTCCTTCACGCGGCCGCCACGGATAAGCACAATCGAGTGCTCCTGCAGGTTATGGCCGATGCCCGGGATGTAGGTCGTCACTTCGATGCCGTTGGTAAGGCGGACGCGGGCAACCTTGCGGAGCGCCGAGTTCGGCTTCTTGGGCGTCTGGGTGTAAACGCGGGTGCAGACGCCGCGACGCTGGGGCGAGCCCTGGAGCGCCGGGCTGGCGGTCTTGTAGCGGGTGGGCGTGCGGCCCTGTTTGACGAGCTGATGAAACGTAGGCACTCGAACTCCTTAAACCAACCGAAACTTATTTCAGGCGCGCAGAGGGAAGACCGTCTTCGCATTTCTGCAAACATGCAGAAAGAATGAGGGCGCTGAAGCGTCTCTTTGCGAAGATGACCCCTGCTTCGCGTCTGTACTTCAATACAACAGACCAGACGAAAACAGTCGACGGTGGCCGAGCGTCTTTCCCTGGACAAGAACCTCGCCAGGACGAGCCGACTCCGTTTCGCTGTTCCGGCCCGCATAGCCCATCCAAGGCGGAGGGTGTCGCAGGCACGTATTCGATGGGCCGCAGATTACGGCATCCTTCAGGATGCTCTGCGGTTCTCTCTTCTTGTACTCAGTTCGCCTACAGCGCGTCCTGAATATTCGCGGAACCTTCTAACAATAGCAATTTAGCCCACCCGAGTCAACTTTCGGGCGCGATTTCAGCGGAAAACCCCCTCGGACGTGGCCAAATCTACGCCATTTTGACAGATCACCCAGTGTCCCCTGTCCTGCGGAAGGCCGTCGAGGCAGCGTGCTAGGCTTGGCGGCATGATTCTTTCCTTGATTTTTTCTTTCTCCCGGCGGCATCTTCTTTTGCTTACGGTTGCCGTGGCCCTTATAGGGCTCGCTCCGGGCGCTGCCCGGGCTGTGTCGGCCTCTGAGAATGCAAAGATCCTCTCGCTGACTGAGATGCTGGGCCGGACCATCGCGCCGGAGCAGGCGCAAATCTCGCCTGACGGCTCGACTGTGGCATGGTCGGTGCGGAGGGATGGCGCATCGGAGATTCACCTGACCAGCGTGGCGGACCCGAATCCTGCGAAGGAGCGGATTGTCGGGACCGGTACAGGGGCGACTGGTTGCAACAATGTGGAGCCGCGGTGGTCGCCGGATGGGGAGTGGCTGGCATTCCTGTCGAACTGCTCGGAGATGATCGAAAGTCCTGCGCAGGAGCAGGTTTTTGTGTGGTCGGTCAAGACGGGCGAGGCGCGGCAGTTGACGCACGTGACGGGAGAGGTCCACTCGCTGGCGTGGTCGCCGGATGGGAAGAGTCTGGGTTTTCTGTTTGTGGAGAATGCGACACGCAAGGCCGGGGCGCTGGACGCCATGAAGCCGTGGAGCGGCGTGATCGGCGAAGAGGGGATCGAGATACAGCGGGTTGCCGCGGTGAGCATTGCGGAGGGCAAGTTCTGGTGGGTGACTCCGGAGCGGCTGCATGTGTATGAGTTCGATTGGGCTCCTGATTCGCGGCGCGTTGCGTTTGTTGCGGCGGCTCCTCCGGGAGAGAACAACTGGTGGGTGGCGCAGCTTTATACGCGCGACGTGGTGCGGCCGTGGGACGCTGCGGGCCAGCCCTGTCCGACTGGCAAAGACTGCCATCCGGTGAGGTCGATTCTGGATCCGCAGAGTGTGGCGGGGCCGCTGCATGGGTTGCAGATCGCCGTGCCACGCTGGTCTCCCGACGGGAAGACGATTGCCTTCATCGGCGGGCTGATGAGCGATCAGGGCGTGACCGGGGGAGATGTTTATCTGGTGCCTTCGAGCGGCGGCGAGCCACGGGACATCACTCCCGGGCGCGCGGCTTCGGTGGCCTACATCGGCTGGGTGAGCGACGACGCGCTGGGTCTTGCGGAGCACGTGGGGGGCAGCACGCATTTGACGGTGCTGAATGTGAACTCCGGCCAGGACGTGTCTTCCGTGGACGAGACGTTTGCCGGGACGGTGTCGGCGAATGAGTTGACGATGAGCGTCTCGGTGGCGAACAACCATACCGTGGCGATGGTGCGGAGTTCGTTCGAGCACCCGCCAGAGGTCTGGGCCGGGCCGGTGGATGATCTGAAGCAGATGACCCACCTGAACGACGGCCTGAAGCCTGTGTGGGGCAAGACCGAGAATGTGGAGTGGACCAACGAGGGCTTCAAAGTGCAGGGGTGGCTGCTGTACCCGGCCGACTACGACTCGTCGAAGACGTATCCGCTGATTGTCGAGGTGCATGGCGGGCCTTCGTCAGCTGTGGTGCCGCGATGGCCTGGAGTGGGGTATGGCGGGGTGCCGTTTTCGGCGCTTGGCTACTTTGTCCTGATGCCGAATCCGCGCGGCAGCTTTGGACAGGGTGAGAAGTTTACCCGGGCCAATGTGAAGGACTTCGGCTACGGCGACCTGAGGGACATTCTGGCGGGCATGGACGCGCTGGAGAAGCGGCTGCCTATCGATAAAAGCCGCGAAGGGCTGACCGGGTGGAGCTACGGCGGATTTATGACGATGTTTGCCGTGACCCAGACGACGCGGTTCAAGGCAGCGGTGGCGGGAGCGGGAATCAGCGACTGGAAGAGCTACTACGGCGAGAACTCGATTGACCAGTGGATGATTCCGTTCTTCGGCGCAAGCGTCTATGACGACCCGGCTGTCTATGCGAAGAGTTCGGCGATCAACTACACCAAGAACACGAAGACGCCGACGCTGATTGTAGTTGGCGACCGCGACGGGGAGTGTCCTGCACCGCAGAGCTTCGAGTTCTGGCACGCGCTGCGCGCGCTGGGCGTGAAGACTGAGCTGGTGGTCTACCCGAATGAAGGCCACCAGTTCCGCGACCCGGCACATCAGCGCGACGTGTTGATGCGGGCGCTCAAATGGTTTGAGACCGCGATGCCGGGAGGACAGGGATCAGGAATCGGGGAATAAGGAAGAGCCTTGATGCCTGACGTTGCTGTGGCTCTCGTAAAGGCGATGATGAATCCGAATCGTCTCTTTGCTCCCGCGGGCTGGTCCCCGTCGTCTATTTCATAGTCCCAGTTTTCTTGTCCCTTATTTGCTTACTGTGTGTGCAGCTTTTACACTGGTTGTTCGGTAGTTCAGCGTTTGCGGTGAAGACCGTTCAGCTTGAGTACTGGTTGGACGGGGAGGTTCGATGCGTCGTTTTGTCACTTTAGTGTTCCTGCTGTTTTTCACAGTCTCTTTTGGCGTCTCGATCTCGGGCTGCGCGAAGAAAACCAGCGTCACGTACTGCAACGGTTTGGGCTTTGGCACGATTGTGGGCCAGACGTCGAAGATTCTGTTGTCGCCCCAGAACATCGGAATTTCGCTTAACTATGGAGAGATGGGTTCTGTGAGCCATCCCTCGGCGACGGATTGTAAAAATTCTCCCACGTCTCCCTCGTCGTTCACTTACGGAATAACAGACGCGAACGGCAAGCCGGTGGATGCAAACGGCAGCCAGACCATCGCGGACATCGTTCCTTCGGGCACGAACGCAGGCAGACTGTGCGCCGGAGTATGGAACCGGAACACCGGCGGCGGAATTCCCGACTACACCACCTGCACCCCGAACAACCTGAGTGGAACGGTCTACGTCGTAGCGAACGCCGACTCAGTCAGCAGCAATCCACTCCCCATCTACGTGCATCCGGTGGTGACGAGCGTAGTTCTGGGGGTGCCCTCGACAGATTGTATTCACGATCCAGCGACGAATTGTAGCCCCGCTGCCTTCATCAACAGTCCGACGGTTTGCACGATCAATCCCGCGAACGGCTGCTGCACGGCTCCGGTAAGCACAGCCTCCCTGCCGCTGGATGTGACGGCGGGATGCATCTCGCAGGGCGTGACCGGGCAGATTGCAGCGCGCGTCTTTGCGGGGACAGACACAACCAACCCTGCGAACAACATCAGTTGCCGGGTAGGACATTTGACCTACACGGCGCAAACCGGAGCTGTAGTGGGAATTGACCAGGACGGCATTGCAACGGCGCTCCAGCCCGGCTCAACGACGATTACGGCAAACGTGTCGAACGCGGGAAGTTCGGCTGGGTTCTTTTCAACCTGCCCGCCGGCGTCGATTGTGTTGAGCGTACCTCCATCAAACGGCCCGAGCGCGACGGTCGACCTGAACACGACGCAGCCGATTACCGCCAAGGTGCTGGACACCCACAATGTGCAACTGACGGGTCTGAATTTACAGTTCGTTTCGACAACGCCTACGACGATTCCTGCGTCGACCGGAGCGGTGACGCCTCTGCTGCCGGGCGCGGCTGCGATTACTGCAGTCTGCCAGCCTCCCAACTGCAATCCTGCGCCGGTGAACCAGATTGGTCTGTTCGGCAACGGGAAGCCGATTACGTCCAACCCGATCGAGATCACGGCCCCGGGCACCAGCAGCACGGTGCTGTTTATTGGAAGTACGCAGTCGCAATATATCGTGCCGGTGGACTTCACCATGAACACGGTTGGAGCCCCGGTCCGGCTGCCCTATGTGCCGAACTCGATGGTCATCAGCGATGATGGCGCTTCGATTTATATGGGCAGCGACAAGGAAATTATGACCTTCAGCGCGATCACCAACGGGCTGACTTCGCAGGACCCGTCTGTGTCGGGCAAAGTGCTGGCGGTCTCCCCGGACAGCAGCACCCTGGTCATCACGGACCCGGTGCGAAAGCTGATCTATCTGTATAAGTCCACCGGCGGGGTGGAATCCACCTTCGGCGGCGTCGGAACGCATGCAGAGTTTACGCCGGACAACTCAACGGTCTACATCACCATGGGCGACGTGGATGGATCCGGCAATGTGACGCCGAACAACCAGTTGCTGATTCATGCGAACGATATTGGCTGGTATCTGACGAACTCGGCTCAGGCTACCCCGGATGTGACCGTGGGCGTTCCAAGCGTAGGCGCGTTCTTCTCGGGCACTGTGACTTCGGCCAAGGGTTACTGCGCTGTCACGACGGCGACCACTGTCAATGGCCAGACGACCACCAGCAATGTGTACTATCCGGACGCAGCAGTCACTGGACCGGCAACCGACCGGCTGATGGCCACCAATGATGGGCTGCATATTCTGGGAGCGAAGGCTGCCGGGGGAGTCGGCACATTCAGCGATATGCTGCTTAGCTCCGCGACCGGGCCTGGGCTGCCTGTGGGATCATGCCCAGGCAACAATGCGCTCACCTTCACCCAGACCCCAGTGCTGGCAAACGTACCGTTGACGGGCATCACCGCGACGGCGATCACCGGTCTGGATGCGACGTCCGACTCATCGCTCGCCTTCGTGACCTATACGGGCACAGGCGGCGTGTTGCCGATGTATAAGACCTCGGCGGGCGGTGCAGGCACGCTGAGCAGCCTGCCTCTGGCGACGACCTCCGGAGGTACGCCCGTGGCTCCGGTTGCAGGCGTGTTCAGCGCGGACAACTCTACTTTCTTCGCCGGCACATCGGGTGACAACGCAGTCCATCTGATCAACCGGACGACGCTGACGGACGATCCCACCAAGGCAATCCTGCCGAAGCTGCCGGGAGTGAATGGCGGCGTAGCAACGCCTGACCTGATTGTGCAGAGACCGCGGAAAACGCTCTCGTAATCGCACTCAGAGCAGGAGCATACAGTCTCCGTAGGAGAAGAAGCGGTATTTTTGCCGGACAGCGTGAGCGTAGGCAGCGAGTACCGCTTCTCTGCCCCGTTCGCCTCCGGCAAAGGCGCTGACCAGCATCAGCAGGGTGGATTCGGGCAGATGGAAGTTCGTCAGCAGACCGCTGACGACTTTGAACTCGTAGCCCGGACTGATGAAGATGCCGGTCTCGCCTGAATGCGGCTGAAGCGGCTTCCCTGCTGCCTGTTGTGCACAATGCTCAAGCGTGCGAGTGGTGGTGGTTCCGGCGGCGATGATGCGACGGCCCTCTTTCATCGCTGTGTTGATGGCTTCGGCGGTAGCGACAGGCAGGGTGAACTGCTCCGTATGGAGATGGATGTCTTCAACCTGTTTTGCTCGCACAGGCTGGAAGGTGCCGAGGCCTACGTGCAGGGTGATGGTCTCGGTCTGAATGCCGCTTTGCCTGAGTTGCGCAAGAATCTCCGGCGTGAAGTGGAGACCGGCTGTAGGCGCGGCGGCGCTGCCGGGCTCGTGTGAAAACACGGTCTGGTAGCGCTCGCGGTCTTCGATGCTGTCCTCTCGGTGGATGTAGGGCGGCAACGGCATGTGGCCGATCGTTTCAAGGATGGCCTGAAAGTCTTCCACGTGCTCGAAACGGAGGGTCCGCTCGCCAAAATCATCGCTGCTCAGGACCTCTGCTTCGAGCAACGGCGCATCGGCTGCGGTTCCGTTCGCTCGTTGAAAGAGCAGCCGCTCGCCCGGCTGGACCTTGCGACTGGGCCGGACGAGGGCCGACCAGTCTCCTGCTCCGATGTGCTGCGTGAGCAGGACTTCGATGCGCCCGCTCGGGTCAGGCGAGTTCTGTTGCGTGTGGCGGCCACGTGCGCGCGTGGCGTAGAGGCGCGCTGGAATGACGCGGCTGTCGTTGAGGATGAGCAGATCGCCCGCCTTCAAAATATCAGGCAGATTGCGGAAGTGGTCGTCGCGGTAACTGCCGGTGGCACGGTCGAAGACGAGCATTCGGCTCGTGCCGCGGACTGCCGGAGGGGTTTGGGCGATGAGTTCTTCAGGAAGGTCGTAATGGAAGTCTTTGACGCGCACTGATTTTATTTTAGGGTGCGCTCCTTGACGGGTGCATTACCGGTCGTTCTGAGCCAGTTGGACGGCGTGGTCGAGCGCGGACTGCACTGCGGGCTCTTCGGCGGCGACGTTGGTAATCCAGCCGATGGTCACGCGCGAAAAGGGCTTGGGGATGAGGAATCGATCCCAGGAGCGGAGCTGCCAGGCGCGCTCCGGGTGTGCGTGGAAGGCGATGATTTCGCTCTTAACCAGCCGTGCAAGTTGCGCGACGCCGGGCTTGGCAACCTGTGCGGGGCCGCGAGGGCCATCAGCAGTAATGGCGCAGAAATGGCCGTCAGAGTAGGCGCGCTGGAGATTGCGCAGCCCGACGCTTCCGTCGCGCGAACTGGAGCCTCGCACAGCCACAAAACCGAGGCGCTCTACCGTGCGGGCAATCAACTCGCCGTCAAAGCTCTGGCTGATGAGCACGGCCACGCCGCGATTGCGGAAGCGCCATGCGCTCGCCAGCAGGCAGCGGTGCCAGAAGGCGAAGACCCCCGGTGGAGGCGTGTCGTAGCCGGGAAATGGGCCGGGGGAGCAGACATCACGGTAGCGAAGCGTCATGCCCAGGCAGCGGATGACCAAGCTCGCCAGTCGCGGAACAATCGCGAGCACGAGGCGCTGCTTCAGGGTGAAGGGTTTGGGCACGTTGATGAGTTTACCTGCCGCGTCCTAACTGTACTTGAGCCAGCGCAGGATCTCGGGCAGATTCGGCTTCTTGCCATACATGAGGATGCCGACACGGTAGATACGGCTGGCAACCCAGAGAACGGCGTAGATGGAGGCCAGCATCAGCGCGATGGAAAGACCGATCTGCCAGACGGGCACCGCCACGATGGAGATGCGCAGATACATGATGAGCGGCGTCATAAACGGGATGAGCGACAGGATGACGGAGACCGCCGAGTTGGGATTCGAAACGACAACTCCCATGGCGAAGAAGCAGGCAGCTAGCGGCAGGACCAACACCATGTTCAACTGCTGCAACTCCTGCTCGGAGTTGGTCATGGCACCGAGCGCGGCGGCGATGCTGGCGTAGAGAAGAAATCCGAGGATGAAGAAGACAAAGAAGAAGATGATCTCCGAGGCGTTAAGCGAGAGGTGGAGCTGGCCTCCTGCCATTGCCTGCACCGCTGCAACACCTGTCAGCAGGAGTGCCGTGCCGAGCCAGATGAAGACCTGGGTGAGACCGACGGCGCCGACGCCGAGCATCTTGCCGGCCATGATCTCATCGGAGGTAATCGTGGCCAGAAGGACCTCGAAGACACGAGACGTTTTCTCTTCGATGATGGAGCGGGCGACATTCATGCCGTAGAGCATGATGACGAAGTACATAAGGAAAAAGAGGATGATGACGGTGACGTAGGCGGCGGTGCTGCTGTCGTTCTTGCCTGCCTGCGTGGTGTCGAGCTGGACGGGCTGCATAAGCGAGGTGACGTCAGAGGCGACCATGCCCTGGTGCGAGAGGCGCTCGCGGATGAGCACGCTGCGGAGGGCTGCCTTGATGTCCTCTCTTGTGCCATAGGCTCGGTCGGAGCGCGGCGTGTAGGAGAAGGTGGGACGCGCGCCGGGCGTGGCGGCGGGCACGATCCAGAGATAGGCATCGAGCTGCTTGTTGGCCAGCTCGCCGTCAAGCGTTGTTCGCGTGCTGGCATCCGGCGGCGAAATAACATCGACGGTGTAGTGGTGGTCTTTGTTGCTCTCGATCTCTGTCTGGAGGTCGAGAGCGAGTTGCTGGTCAGCGGAGACGACGGCGATGCGAGAGTTCGTGTCGGGCTTGCCCTGCGTGAGAACGGCGACGACGATGCCTCCGCCCATGAGCAGCGGGATGAGAATGGTGGTGAGGATGAAGGACTTGGTGCGAACACGCTCCAGGTACTCGCGCTTGGCGATGAGCCAGATGTTATGCATAGACCTTGCCTCCCCCGTTATTGGCCGACTCGGTGACTTTCTCGATGAAGATCTCTTCGAGGGTGGGCTCTTTGACCTCGAAGCGAGTGATGCGCACGCCGCGCCGAAGGGCTTCGGCAAGCAGCGGCTGCGCGTCCGGCGCGATGCCGTCCTCGGAGCGGAGTTTGATCTCGGCGCGTCCGCTGTAGAGTTTTGCATCCTCAATCGAGGGATGCTGGAGAAAGCCGGTATCGCCCTCAAAGACCATATCGACGCGATTGCGCGGGTAGTGCGCCTTGACCTCGCGCATGGAACCGGACAGAACGAGATGGCTATTGTGGATCAGGCAGATGTTGTCGCAGAGCTTTTCCACCTGGTCCATGCGATGGGTGGAGAAGAGGATCGTGCGGCCAGCCTGCCGAAGCTCTACGAGGATGTCCTGAAGGACGGTGGCGTTGACGGGATCGAGGCCGCTGAAGGGCTCGTCCATGATGATCAGTTCAGGCTCGTGCAACAGCGCGGCGATGAACTGGATCTTCTGCTGCATGCCCTTGGAGAGCTCTTCGGTCTTCTTCTGGATGGCAGCCGTGATGTCCACGCGCTCGCACCAGGCATGGGCGCGGCGGCTGGCGGTGGCCGCATCGAGCCCGTGAAGCTGGCCCAGGAAAACGAGCTGGTCGATGGCATTCATCTTCTTGTAGAGCCCGCGTTCTTCGGGCAGATAGCCGACGCGATGCAGGTTCTTGCGCGTGAAGGGCTCGCCGAAGAGACTGATACTGCCCGAGTCAGGTACGGTGATGCCGATCATCATGCGGATGGTCGAGGTCTTGCCGGAGCCATTGGGGCCGAGCAGGCCGAACATACTCCCGGGCTCGATGCGGAAACTGAGGTCTTCTACGGCAATCTTTGTGTCGTAGGCTTTACGGACATGTTCGAGTTCGACGATGGGCATGGGGGTCTTACCCAAGTTTAGCAGGGGGCTTGAGACTGTTCGTTTATCAGCCGGCCTGGGCGACACACGCCCGCTCGGCCGCGCCAAAACACTTCTGCCCGCACTGTCTCGGCGGTGCGGGCAGAACTGACGATCGAATGAGCTGCGAGTGACTAGCGGACTGCCGCTGCGGCCGGGTTCAGCTTCTGCGCGGCGATCATGCCGGCTGGACCTTTGGCGTCCTTGTCCTTCAACTCTGCATAGACCCGTTTTGCCTCGTCCGTCTTGCCTACCGCAGTGTAAAGTTCGGCAAGTTGAAGCTGCGCCAGACCGGCGGGCACCGTAGAGGCGGGCTTTGCGGTAAGGTCCTTATAAAGATCGATGGCCTGTTGAGTACTGCCCGTGCGGCGATACAGATCCGCCAGGGCAAATTTGGCCAGCGCGGCAAGGTTGTGGTTCCAGCTATCAGCCACCTGCTTCAGGTTGCTCTCGGCCTGGCTGTTGTCGCCTGCTTCCATGTAGGTGAGGCCGCCGAAGTAGCGTGCCAACTTGCCTTCCGTAGTCATGCCGTACTTGTCCGCCACCTGCATGAAGAGCTGGTTGGCGGCTTTGGCACGATCTGCCTCCGTAGCGTAGGTCTTGGTGCCGGGAGGCACAGGCTGGCTGGGATCCGCCAGCGGGGTCTGGTACTCATGCATGGCCTGACCGAAGAGGTCCGCGGCTGTGCTGGAGCGATTGCTGTAGATGACTCCGGAGACAATCGCAATCACCAGGGCCACGAGGACTACGATGCTGCCGACGATGACGCCGTGACGGTGCTCGGTGGCCCAGTCGAGGCCCTGCTGGGTGGTATCGATAAATTGGTCGCGCTTGAGAGCTGCTTTGGTCTGTTGGTCCACTGAGTTGGTTCTTCCTTCGGGCTCGCCGCGGGCTGGCCGCTTTGAGAGAACTGTGTGCGCGTGTGCTCAACGCAGAGCTTTAAGTCTATCAGGACGGCGGCCTTTTGCGGATTCGCTCCTCTTCCCCACCCTGGCTCGCAGGTCTGAAATGCCTCCACCAAGTACTTTAGAAATGAGTGCAACGGAAGCAGGCCCGCCCCAACGTGTAACCTGTCTTCCATCCAAGGGGTTTGAAAGGTATCGCTCTGAACCGCTATTACCGCCCGGAACTTGATGCGCTCAGATTCTTCGCCTTTCTGTGCGTGTTCTCGTTTCACCGCATGGACTACGTGCCGCTCGACGCGGCGCGCGACCCGTGGCTGTTTCGGTTCAGCACGGCGGGCGCGTTTGGCGTGCCGGTCTTCTTTCTGCTGAGCGCGTTTCTGATTACTGAACTGCTGATGCGCGAACGCGAGGCCACCGGGAAAGTGCATGTGAAGGCTTTTTATGCCCGCCGTATTCTGCGCATCTGGCCACTTTATTTTGCTGCGTTCTTCGGGCTAGCCGCGCTCAACCATTTCCTGCCGGGTGTTGGACCGTCGACGCACTCGTCATGGCTGGCCTTCTCCTTCTTTTCCGGCAACTGGTACATCCTGCGGCACGGATGGATCGCCGGGCCGGTAGACCCGCTGTGGAGTATCTCGGTCGAGGAGCAGTTTTACATCTGCATCCCGCTGGTGATTGCGTTCGCCGGACGCAGAGGCATCCGGATTTTGAGCTACATTCTGCTGGCCGTTGCGTATCTCGCCATCGCTCACTATGCGCTGCATCCTGTGGCGGGCGACAACGGCGAATGGACCGACAGCTTCGTCCACTTCCAGTTTTTCTGTGCCGGAACGCTGCTGGCACTGGGGCTGCGCGGCCGTCTGCCCAGATTGCCTGCGCCTGTGCGGCTGCTGGGATTTGCGCTTGGCTTCGCCTGCTGGTTCGCTTGTCTGCGATTGGGTGTCAGGAGTTGGGAGCCGCAGGCGGGCGTGGGCGCGTCGCTGGCAGGATGGGCCCTGATGCTGCTGGGCGCGGCGCTGTTCTTTGTAAGCACGCTGGGCGTACCGGGCAGCTATGTGCCGCGATGGCTCGCCTACCTGGGACGCATCTCGTATGGGCTATACGTCTATCACTCGCTCGTGCTGTATCTCGTGTTCGAGAAAGGCGGCGCGTGGCTCGCTCGCATACCGCAGAGTCTGCGCGCAAGCGTGGGCACAACGGTTGTGCTGGCCGCGACGGTGCTGGTGGCGCACCTTTCGTATCGATACTTCGAGCGCCCTTTCCTGCGCCTCAAGGAGCGGTTTACGTTGATTGGGACGCGCGATGCGGCAGGCACGCAAACGGCCGGCGTTTGAGGCGACCAATGTTCGCCCGGGCTACTTGATGTCGCGCCAGTTCTTGCCCACTCCCACTTCGGCGACGATGGGAACAGAGAACTCGGCTACGTGCTCCATTTCGTGTTTGACCAGCGTTTCCATCTCCTCTACTTCGTCCGGCACAACGTCGAACAGGAGTTCGTCGTGTACCTGAAGCGTCATGCGCGAGCGGAGCTTTCGCTCGCGCATGATGTGGTCGATCCTGAGCATGGCGAGCTTGATCAGGTCTGCTGCTGTGCCTTGCAGCGGCGTGTTCACCGCCGTGCGCTCGGCAAAGCCGCGCATGTTGGGGTTGCGCGATTCGATGTCCGGGATGGGCCGGACGCGACCGAAGGACGTGCGCACGGACTGGTCGCGCCGCACGGCATCGAGTGTCTCGTCGATAAATCTGCGCACGCCTGCATAACGCTCGAAGTATCTCTCGATATATTCGCGCGCCGTCTTCTGGTCGATGCCGAGCTGCGCAGCCAGCCCGAACGGGCTGATGCCGTAGACGATGCCGAAGTTCACGGCCTTGGCGCGATTGCGCGTCTCCTTGTCCATAGTGGCCGCGTCCACGCCGAACACCTCAGCCGCGGTGAGCGTGTGAATGTCCTGTCCGGTGCGGTAGGCGTTCAGCAGCAGTGGGTCTTGCGAGAAGTGAGCGATCAGGCGCAGCTCGATCTGCGAGTAGTCAGCCGACATCAGCAGATTGCCCGGAGCAGCAATGAAGGCTGCACGAATCTCACGGCCCACCGCGGTGCGAACGGGGATGTTTTGCAGATTGGGATTCGTCGAAGAGAGCCGACCTGTCGCGGTGCCGACCTGATTGAACGTGGTGTGCACGCGACCCTCGGCATCGGCAAGCTGCGGCAGTGAGTCCAGGTACGTAGACTTGAGTTTCGCCAGTTGCCGATACTCCAGCGCCAGCGCCGGAACAGCGTGGGCCTCCGCCAACTCTTCGAGCACGTCCTGCGCGGTGGAAACGACTTTGCCCTTGCCGTACTTCGTTGGCTTGGGCAGCAGCATCTTGTTGAAGAGCACATCGCCTAGCTGTTTGGGCGAATTGATATTGAAGCGATGGCCGGACTCACTGTAGATGCGCTCCGCCAGATCGTCAATCTCGACGGCCAGCCGGTTCGACATGGCCTCCAGTACGCCCGCATCAATGCGCACGCCCGCTTGCTCCATCCGCAGCAGCACCGGGACCAACGGCAGATCAATCGTCTCGTAAACACTGCGGAGGTTGGCGGCATCAATCTCCCGGCGCAACACCGGCGCCACGCGACGGACTGCATCGGCAGCTTCGGCCAGCCTGTCTCTGGAGACCTCACCCTTCACCGGCGGCTTCAGCGCGCGGTCGGTAAACCGTGCCGCGACATCGGCCAACGTGTGCGAGGCATGAGTCGGATTGACGAGATAGCTGAGCAGCATCACGTCGTCGCGCACGCCCGCCAGCGTGACGCCGTGCGGCAGCAGCGTGCGATGAATCGCCTTGAGATCGTGAACATCCTTTGGAAGAGCGGGATCGAGCAGTGCTTCCCGCACGCCCGGAGCGTCGAGCGTGACCTCCATTGCGGCACTCGCACCGGAAGCAAGGCCCAGCCTGAGCACTGCGTCAGGAGGCACAACGCTCGCCGCCGCGGCAGGAGCAGCACCGCCGAAGAGCGAGAGGTTCTCCGCAGGAGGCGGTTCAGGCTCATTCGATTCATCGCTCGGCTCAATGGCAGTCTCTTCGGCAAGAGCGCGGGCGTCTTCGAGAACGGCAAGCGAGAGCCCGTTAAGCTGCTCGCCTTTCTGATCCCCTATCCCTGGTCCCTGCTCCCTCCTCCTGCGGGCTTCAGCCAGCAGCGCGGCAATCTCCTCCGCCGTCGGCTTCAGGTTGTACTTCGCAGGCGCGCTTTCGACTGCTGGTGCAAGCTCCTTGAGCAGCGTGGTGAACTCAAGCTCGGAGAAAAGCTCGCGGCAGGCGGCGCTGTCGGGCGACTGCGTTCGCATCTCGTCGACCGAAACCTCGATGGGCACCTCGGTGTGAATCGTCACCAGTTCTTTTGAGAGAAGGATGTTGTCCCGGTTATTTTCGAGCGACTCGCGATAGGTCTTGCGCTTCACCTCAGCAGCGCGGTCGAGCGCCGCCTCGACCGTACCGAACTGCTGGATCAGCTCGACCGAACCCTTGTCGCCAATGCCGGGCGCGCCGGGAATGTTGTCCACCGCATCGCCGCGCAGCGCCATCACGTCGATGACGCGCTCCGGCGGCACGCCCAGCGTCTGCTCCACGCCTGCGGGATCGAGGATAAGATTGTCCTTCGTCGGATTGAGGATGACCACGTCTTTCGTGACAAGCTGCATCATGTCCTTGTCAGATGAGACGACGAAGACCTTGTGCCCCAGCGCGGAAAGCTTGTGCGAGAGCGTGCCGATCACGTCGTCGGCCTCGAAGCCCTCATAGCTGAGGATAGGGATGCGAAATGCCTCGAGTGCGCGCCGGATAAAGGGCAACTGCCGCGCCAGGTCGGCGGGCATTTCGGCGCGATTGGCCTTGTAGCCCGCGTAATCCACCATCTCGAACTGCTGCGTCTTGACGTTGAACTTTTTGACCGCCTTCATCTCTTTGGCGCGCTCGTCGCGGAAGACTGGTCCGGAAAGATCGTAGACCGCAGCCAGATAGTGCGGTTGGAAGTCCTTGCGCAGCTTGTTAATCATGTTGACGAAGACATACGTCGCCGCCGTGGGTATGCCCGTGCGCGTAGACATGGGCCGCTGCCGCTGCATCGCGTGATACGCGCGGAAGATGAAGGCCATCGAATCGAGCAGATAGATGGGCGGCTTTTCGGCGGAGGCGTTCCCGGCAGGCTTGGTTGTCTGTGACATGGCTGTCTCAGCAGTTTAGATGCACCCGGCTGCCGCGAACACTGAAACTTATGCGAGACGCTTCTTCATCAGGTCGCGCGCGATTGCGTCCAGCACGCCGTTCAGGAAGTGGATCGACTCGGGCGCGGCATAACGGCGGGCAACTTCGAGGCTCTCGTTGATGACGATCGCCGCCGGTGTGTTCGGGAAGCCCAACATCTCCGCCACAGCGCCGCGAATGACGCTGCGATCCACGACCGGCATCCTCTCCAGCCGCCAGTTCTGCGCGTGCGCTTCAATCAGTTCGTCGATCTCCGACTTCCGCGTCGTCGCTACGCGGTACAGGTCTTCGGCAAAGCCGCGCGTCTCCGCGTCCACATCGGTGGTCGAGGCCCAGAAGAGCTTACGCACCTCGTCCGGCGTCTGCTTGCCCAGGTCGCCCTGGTAGAGCATCTGCATCGTCAGCTCGCGCGATTTGCGACGGGTCCCCATCAGTGTTTTCCCCCGTCTGCTTTGAGCTTCTGCTGGATCGACACCATCTCAATGGCGGCAATCGCAGCCTCGAATCCCTTGTTGCCCGCCTTCACACCAGCGCGGTCCAGCGCCTGTTCCAGCGTCTCGCACGTCAACACGCCGAATGCATGGGGCACACCCGTCTCCTGCTGCGACTGCCCGATGCCGCGCGCCACCTCGTTGTAGATGGCCTCGTAGTGCGCTGTCTCACCGCGCAGGAGGCACCCGAGCGTAATGATCGCACCGAACTTCTTCGACTCCGCCAGCGTGCGCGCGGCCGAAGGAATCTCCCACGCTCCGGGCACGCGGACAATTTCCACATCCTGCTTCGCTGCGCCGCTGCGGTAGAGCCCGTCGAGCGCGCCTTGCAGCAGACGGTCGGTAATCACTGCATTCCAGCGAGCCACCACAATGGCGAAGCGCATCCCGGTAGCCACCAGGTCGCCCTCAATCGTGGCAGGCTTGTTGTGCAGCGGGTCTTCGGACTGCCAGAAGCCGACAACCAGATCGCCGGTATCGCCCGTCGCCAGCTTCACGGTAAACAGGCGCGACTTCCAGTGCGTCAGCTCCGGCGCGGAGAGCAGCGCCGCAATCTCTTCCGTCCGATAGCTGGCCAACATCCACCGCTCGACCGCTGCGTGAATGCCGTCCAGATTTGTGACCTCAATCAAGATAGGTGGCACCGCAGGCAACCGCCCCGTCACCAGCTCCAGGTTGCCCAGCGGAGCCAGAAAAGCGGCACCGCGACCCGGCCCGTTGGCGTCGCTCCAACCCTTGCCTGGCTCGAAGCCGAGGCTGGCGAGCAGGCCCGTGAGTTTGTCGAACGTCTCCGATGAGCCGACACCGCTCACCAGCGTGATTCCCTTAACCATAGAATTCGATTGTATCGTCTGAGTTCGAAACCAACGCGGAGGCCACCCAATGAGCTACGAAACCCTGCTGTGCGAGATCACGGACCACATCGCCACCGTCACACTGAACCGCCCCAAAGTGCTCCACGCACTGAATACGCAGGTCTTCGACGAGCTAGAGCAGGTCTTCCTTGCGCTAAAGTCGGATGCCTCTGTCCGCGTCATCCTGTTGACCGGAGCGGGCGAAAAAGCGTTCGCCGCAGGCGCTGACATCAACGAGCTTCGCGCGACCGATGCCGTCACCGGCGAAGCCAAGGCGCGACGCGGGCAGAGTGTCTTTCGCCTTATCGAGACCTGCGGCAAGCCGGTCATCGCGCTGGTCAACGGATTCGCGCTCGGCGGAGGCTGCGAGCTTGCGCTGGCCTGCACCTTGCGGCTGGCCAGCGAAACAGCCCGCTTCGGCCAGCCCGAGGTCAAACTCGGCCTCGTCCCCGGCTATGGAGGCTCGCAGCGCCTGCCCCGGCTGGTTGGCCGCTCCGCCGCGCTCAAAATGCTGCTCACCGGAGAGATGGTCAACGCATCCGAAGCTCTCCGCATCGGCCTGGCTGACGAAGTCGTCGCGCCCGATAAGCTGATGACCCGTGGCTTAGAACTGGCCCGCACTATCGCCGGCATGGCTCCGCTGGCCATTTCAGGCTGTCTGGAGGCTGTCGAACAGGGAGGCGAATTAGGGCTCGAAGCCGCTATCGACCTCGAAGCCAGAATCTTCGGCCGCCTCTGCGGCACCGCCGATAAGGCCGAGGGGACCGCCGCTTTCCTCGAAAAACGCACCGCAGTCTGGACCGGCCGCTGACAGCCTTCTACCCCAGGCAGTACCCTTGATATGCTGATCATTGTGCGTAGAACACTCGCCCTCGCCTCTACCCTTGCGTTCACGGTAATCCTCGCCGGTTGCCAGCACTCCGCCCCGCCTACCGCGGAGCAGGCGCGCGCGCTTGCAGCCGAGCAGCAGCAGGTTGCCGACGTTGCGCGTCAGCATCTGGAGCAGATTCCTCCACCATCAAAGTCGCTCTACATGGCGGTCAAAAGCCTGTCGGCGTGGCAGAACCCCTACGTCACCGTGCAGGGCGAGATGGTCACGCTCCACGTGATGCTGGCCGATGCCAACACCAGCACGATGGGCCTGGGCGGAATGTTGCGACCCGCAGGAGCGCGTCGTCAGGACCTGAATGTCCGCGTCAGCGACCTGGCGACGGCGCTGAATGCCATCCCCGAAGGTTCGTGGCCGTATGGCCGCGTCATCGCAGTTGAAGAGGCGCACAACGTCCCCGCCAGCGACCGCCCCCAGGTGCGCCGCAACATCGAGAACGTCGACAAGACCCTGAGCGACCTCGGCATCGTCGTCTACGACTGGGCTGACAGCGGACGCAGCTAGCCGAATACGCTAAGATTCTCCTCACCGTATTCGATTTTTATTCCGGGTGAGCGATTGCACCTCCACACAACGGCCCTCATCATCTTCTGCGTCTTCTTCCTGCTGGTCACGTGGGCAGGCTTCTGGGCTGCGCGCTGGCGTCGGCCCAAAAGCATGGCCTCGCTTGAAGAGTGGGGCCTGGCCGGACGCACCTTCGGCACGTGGATTACGTGGTTTCTCATCGGCGGCGATCTCTACACCGCCTACACCGTCATCGCCGTGCCTGCCTTGCTTTACGGCGGCGGAGCGATGGGTTTCTTCGCCGTTCCCTATGCCGTCATCACCTATCCGTACATGATGCTGGTGCTGCCGCGCCTGTGGACCATCTGCCATCGCCACGGCTATGTCACCTTCGCGGACTTCGTCGGCGGACGCTACGGCAACCGCTGGCTCACGCTCGCCATCGCGCTTACCGGCGTCATGGCACTGATGCCTTACATCGCCCTGCAACTGGTCGGCATTCAGGTGGTCATCGAAGCGATGGGCATTCGCGGGGAGTGGCCGCTGGCCGCCGCCTTCATCATCCTTGCCGCATACACGTATTCGAGCGGCCTGCGCGCGCCTGCCGTCATCGCCATCGTCAAGGACATCATGCTCTACATCATGGTGCTGGCTGCGGTGATCTTCATTCCCATCAAACTCGGCGGCTACGCACACGTCTTCGCAGCAGCCGACCACGCGCTCGCCGCGCACATTCCCGCCGCCTCGATCTCCCTGCGGCCCGGCCAGTTCCTCGGCTACTCGACGCTGGCCATCGGCTCGGCCATCGCCCTGATGCTCTATCCCCACACGGCCACGGCGGTGCTCAGCGCAAAGAGCGCCAACACCGTCAGGCGCAACGCGGCCATGCTGCCTGCCTACAGCTTCATGCTCGGACTGGTCGCGCTCCTTGGGTATCTTGCACTGACAGCGGGCGTCGTGACCAAAGACACCAGCCTCGCCGTACCGCTGCTGTTTATGAAGATGTTCCCCGAGTGGTTCTCCGGCTTCTGTCTCGCCGCGATCGCCATCGGAGCGCTGGTGCCGGCGGCCATCATGTCCATCGCGGCCTCAAACCTCTTCACCCGCAATCTCTACGGCGAGTTCCGCCGCAACATGCTGCCGCATCAGGAATCGCGCACAGCCAAACTCGTTTCGCTGTGCGTCAAATTCGGTGCGCTCGTCTTCGTCCTCGGCCTGCCCCCAACTTACGCCATCGAGATGCAGTTGCTTGGCGGCATCTGGATCTGCCAGATGTTCCCCTCGATCGTGCTCGGAGCCTTCACGCGCTGGTTCCACCCCTGGGCGCTCTTCTGGGGATGGGCGCTGGGCATGGCCAGCGGCACCGGGATGGCCCTGTCACTCGGCCTCAAAAGCTCTGTCTATCCGCTGCACATCGCGGGACACGTCTTCAGCATGTATGCTGCAGTTCCGGCGCTCCTGCTGAACCTCGTGCTCTCTGCCGTTCTGACCGTCGTCTTCCGCGCCGCCAACATCAACCCCGGCACCGACACCACCGACGCCTCCGCCTACGTAGGCTGACACAGCCCAAACTCACCGCTGCGCATCCTAACGGGGAGCGTCGTACTATACACACCATGAGCAAGAGCATCGTCCGCAAGCAGACCTACGCAAAGTCGCTGGCCAAAGGGGTTCTCGCCGGACTGATTGGCGGCCTCGTCGCCACCGCCGCCAAGTCGGTGGCCGAAAAATTCTACCCGCCCCTTCACGACGAGCCGGACCCGCACGCTCTCCCAGCCAAGACGCTCACCGGCGAAGACCTCGCCCTTGCGCCTGAGCCTCCGGCGAAAAAATATCACTGGGGCGTCGATGCGCTGGCCGGAGCAGCCTACGGAGCGGTCGCCGAGTTCTATCCTGCGGCCACGGCAAAAGACGGCGCAGGCTTCGGCGTCACCCTCGCTTCGCTCAAGCAGGACGGCGCGCTCCCTGCGCTCGGCCTTGCTCCCGCGCCCGCGCCAAAGACCACTCGCATGCGCGCCCGCGAGATGACCACGCACGTCATCTTTGGCGTCGTCACCGAAAGCGTCCGCCGCGTTGTCCGACGTCTTCTGGCCTAGCTGAGCCGTGAGCCGCAACTTCCAGCAACTTCCCTTCCCATACGGGCGTCTAAAGACCGTAGCGAACTGACAAGCAGCGACCGGATTGCACTCCCGAGAAAACCATGCCCGTAAAGTCCGCCTCCACTTCCGCCGCCGGCCAGCTTCTTGCCCAATACAAGGCTGTGCGCCAGACAAGCCTCGATCTGTGTAAACCGCTCTCGGCAGAAGACATGATGGTGCAGTCCTGTGCCGAGGCCAGCCCCGTCAAATGGCATCTCGCGCATACGAGCTGGTTCTTCGAGACGTTCGTGCTCCGCGAGTTCGCCGCCGGCTACCGTCCCTTCCATCCCGACTTCCACTGGCTCTTCAACAGCTACTACAACGCGCTTGGCGAGATGCCTGAGAAGAAGCTGCGCGCCTCGTTCTCGCGCCCGCCGCTCGACGCCATCTTCGCCTACCGCGCTCACGTCGATGCCGCGATGACCGGTCTGCTCGCCCACGCCCCGGAAGACGAGGCTGCCCGCCGCATCGTGCTGGGCCTCTCGCATGAGCAGCAACACCAGGAACTCATCGCCACCGACATCAAGCACGCCTTCTTTACCAACCCGCTGCACCCGACCTACCTCGCGCCTGCACAGCCGAAGAGCGAGACCATCGCGCCGCCGCTCGAATGGATCGACTTCGCCGGCGGCCTCGTCGAGATCGGCATCACGCCTGACCCTGCCGACACCTCGGCCGAGGCCTTTGCCTTCGACAACGAGACCCCTCAGCACCGCGTCTATCTCGAACCCTTCCGCCTGGCGACGCGCCTCGTCACCTGCGCCGAGTACCTCGCCTTCATCGACCAGAACGGCTACGGCCGTCCCGAACTCTGGCTCTCGGAGGGCTGGACGGCGATGCGCGCCGAAGGCTGGCAGGCCCCGCTCTACTGGCAACGCGACAACTCCACCCAATCCGGCTGGCGCATCTTCACGCTGCACGGCTTTGTGCCACTCGAAGACCTCAGCGAGACGCCCGTCTGCCACCTCAGCTTCTTCGAGGCCGATGCCTACGCCCGCTGGGCCGGCCACCGTCTTCCCACCGAGTTCGAATGGGAACACGCCGCATCCGACTCAACCGCCATTCTGAGCGCAGCGAAGAGCCCCCGTATTTCGTCCGGGGCACCACCAACCCCTCGCGGTGCCCGGCACAACCTGCTCGAGACCGGAAACCTTCATCCCACGGTTGCCATCCCCATTCCCGGCCTGCAACAGGCCTACGGCGATGCATGGGAATGGACCGCGAGCCCCTATACCGGCTATCCCGGATATAAACCGCTGCCCGGCGCGCTCGGCGAGTACAACGGCAAGTTCATGTCTTCGCAGATGGTTCTGCGCGGAGGCTCCTGCGTTACGCCCGCCACTCACATCCGCCCCACCTACCGGAACTTCTTCACGCCGGCCACGCGCTGGCAGTTCTCCGGGCTGCGGCTGGCTCAAAATGCGGTGTCTTCCTTGTAAACGGCTTACCTGCAACAACTTATCTTCTACATCTTTCGAGGTAGCCGCCTCTCTCCGCCAAAACGTATACTGCGTTTGAGGCAGGCTTTGGGCTGGATCCAGCATCCAATGCTCAGCAGGCCTCTGAATCCTGCCTTGGGTGCGACCGAGAGACGGCCCAGACCGTCCGCAAATGACAATACCAGCATGGCATAGGCCACGGGGAGCGCTGATGCACCAGCACGTCTTCCCATACCAGACACTTTCCAAGAAGGAGTTCAGATGAGAATCAGTTCAATGGCAGTCAACTTTGCCCGATGGGCGCTTGTGCCGGTTTTGGCAGTGACAGTCGGCCTGACTGCCGCACAGGCCCAGGGTCATGGGAACGGCCACGGCCACGACGATCACGGCGACAATGGAAACGGCCACTACGATCATGGCAACCATGGCGATCATGGCCACGGGCATGATGACGACTGGCAAGGCAACCACGGACATGACCACTACGACCATGGACGGGGACATGCCTACGGGCGTGAGAAGCATGGCGAGGACTTTCACTTCCACGGCGGCGATCGCGATCACTTCGAGCACTACTACTACCGTGACGTGGATCACTGGCGCCGTTATCCGCACGGACGTCCACACTTCTACGCTGGGTACTACATCCCGCGCACGTATGTCATCCAGGCGGTTCCGCCTGCCTATTACGTCGGAATGCCTCCACCGCCGCCGGGCTGCAACTACGGCTACTACGGTGGATACGTGGTCGCCTACAACCCCACAACGCGCATGATCTCCGACGCCATCGACCTGGTGGGAACGGCCATCGCTGCCCACCGCTAACTCCTCACGAGCAAGAAATGAGACCAGAGGCCGCCTGAAGATCAGGCGGCTTTTTGTTGCGCGCCTGCTGCCACCGTGCTGTCAGCAGGTTGCAATGCGTTGTAACTTCAGCACAATAAGCAGCATCCAATGTCACAAGCGGTCAGGGCCGCGCGCAACCAGCCAGGCAACAACGAAGGGAACTTATCACGTGCCGCCTTTCTCTGCCGTCTTTGATCCTCCCGCGACTGAACCGCTGCTCGCTGCCGATTCCGCTGAGGCTGTGGCCTCCGAGGCCCGCGCAGGTCTTACATCAACTCCGAAGAGGCTTGCCTCATGGCTCTTTTACGACAAGGCAGGTTCGCATCTCTTCGAGCAGATTACGACCCTGCCTGAGTACTATCTGACTCGTGCGGAACGCAGCATCTTCACGGCGCACGCGGATGAGATTGTGCAGGCGGCCGCGGGTCGTCCGCGCCAGACGCTGACGCTCATCGAGCTGGGTGCGGGCACGGCGACTAAGACGGGCATCCTGCTGTCGGCAGCCGTGCAGTTGCAGGGCACGGTCGTTTACCAGCCGGTCGATGTCTCGGTGACGGCACTGGAGCGGGCACGGCGGAACATTCTCAGCAATCTTCCGGGCGTCGCGGTCAGATGTCAGGTGGCCGACTACACACGCGAGCCGCTGCCGGAGAACCGGCTTCCGAACACGCGCACGCTGGCTCTCTACATTGGCTCGAGCATTGGCAACTTCACACCGGCTGAGGCGCGCGGCGTGCTGCGCAATCTGCGGGCGCAGCTTCTGCCGGACGATCAGCTCCTGCTCGGCACGGACCTGGTGAAGGATGTTCCTACGCTGCTGGCCGCGTATAACGACGCTGCGGGCGTGACGGCTGAGTTCAATCGCAATGTTCTCGAACGGCTGAACCGCGAGCTTGGTGCTGATTTCAATTCTGAGGCGTTTCTTCACAAGGCCATCTGGAATGCAGAGGAGTCGCGCATTGAGATGCACCTTGAATCGACCTGCGCTCAGCGGGTTCATCTTCCCGCCAGTGGCGCGGGCAGGGCGCTGACGCTGCGTTTCGCTCCGGGCGAGACGATTCATACGGAGAACAGCTACAAGTTCACTCGATCTTCTGTCGAGTCGCTGCTTGGTGATGCTGGCTTCAGGGCAAGCCGCACGTGGAACGATTCAGGCAATCTGTTTTCTGTCACGCTCGCCACGGCTGTCTAGCCCAGCCATGCCTTCCACGCTTCGAGGGCGCGTTCGCACTGGATGCGATGGCGCTCTTTTTTATCGCGGATCTTTTTGCGCAGTTCTTCTTCGAGCGGAAGGAGCAGGTCGAAGGTAATGTTGGCGGGCTGGAATTTTTTGCTCTCGGCGTGAGTGATGTAGTGAGTCAGGCTGCCGTTGGCGCTGGCGCGGGGGGCTGGGGTGGGTTGCTGGCCCTGTGCGATGGCTGCGGCATAGCGGCCGGCGAGCATTCCTGAGGCGATGGATTCGGTGTAGCCTTCGACGCCGCTGAGTTGTCCTGCGATGAGGATGTTCGGGTGCCGGCGAAGCTGGAGGGTTTCGGTGAGCAGCGCGGGGGCGTTGATGTAGGTGTTGCGGTGAATCTGTCCGTAGCGCAGGAAGGTTGCGTTTTCGAGGCCGGGGATCATACGGAGGACGCGCTGCTGCTCGCCGAACTTGAGGTGGTTCTGGAAGCCGACGAGGTTGTAGCTGTCGGCACGGAGGTTCTCCTGGCGAAGCTGGACGACAGCGTAGGGCCACCTGCCTGTCTTCGGGTTGGTGAGTCCGGCGGGCTTCATGGGGCCGAAGCGGAGCGTGTCGGGGCCGCGGCGGGCGGTCTCTTCGATGGGGAGGCAGCCTTCAAAGTATTGGAGTGGTTCGGTGGCGCCACTTAACCGCAGGTCCTTCGACTGCGCAGCTTCGCCGCTCCGCTCAGGATGACAATTTTGCGAAGTTTTAGCAGGAGCCGTTTCGCCGCTCCTTTGTGAAGTTTTAGCAGGAGCAGCTTCGCCGCTGTGCTCAGGATGACGATTTTGTGAAGAGGGGATTTGCTCCCACTCTTTGGCGGGGACGGTTTCGGCAGCGGTGAGGGCTTCGAGGAAGGCTTCGTACTCTTCTTTGGTAAAGGGGCAGTTGATGTAGTCGGCGGTGCCTTTGTCCCAGCGGGCGGCGAGGTAGACCTTGTCCATGTCGATGGTGGAGGCATCGACGATGGGGCTGATGGAGTCGTAGAAGGCGAGGTGCGTGGAGCCGGTGAGGCGCTGGAGCTCGGCGGCGAGCGCGGGGCTGGTGAGCGGGCCGGTGGCGAGGATGGTGATGGTTTCGGTGTCACTCTCGTCCAGCGTCGTGACCTCTTCGCGGTGGACGGTGATGTGGGGCTCGGCTGCGATGCGGGCGGCGACTCGGCGGGAGAACTCGACTCGATCGACGGCTAGCGCGTGACCGGCGGGGACGGCGGAGGCGTCGGCCTCGGTGAGGAGGACGCTGCCTGCGAGGCGCATCTCCTGCTTGAGGAGCCAGGGGGCGGTGTTTTCGGACTCGGACTTGAGGGAGTTGGAGCAGACGAGCTCGGCGAAGTCGGCGGTCTGGTGGGCCTCGGTGGAGCGGGTGGGGCGCATCTCGTAGAGGTCAACAGGGCAGCCAAATTTTGCTGCCTGGAGAGCGGCTTCGGGGCCGGCGAGGCCTCCGCCGATGACTCGGATTCGCTTCTGCTGACGCTTGGACACCTGCCCTCCCCCTCCCCCTATTTTTGTGCAAAGTCCTTCGAACAAAGGACTTAGGTCCGGACCTCCCCCATGCAACCGGGTAAAGTCCTGATTTTATTGGGATAAAGTTTGCAAAGTATTCTCTTTACACGGCTTAGCCGCGTCTGTGAGGTGGGATTGCAGTCTTGCCCCCTATGTTCATTATATCGGGAGTGTCAAGCGTGATCGCAGACAGGTTTTTACCCCACAAGTCTGCAAGTTACTTCAGGGTTGCCGGGGGACTGTCGAGTAAATTGCAGAAATCAAAGGGGATTTGAGGGGCCGTCTTTGGAGGACTAATTGCACTCCTCTGAACTGGATTTCTACCCTGGAGGATTTCATGACCATGAAGTTTATTCGTCTTACTGCCTGCCGACTGCTCTCGCTGATGGCGGCGGCTGCCTTGGTGGCTGCGCCGGCGGCGCGGGCCGATCAGTTCAGTTTTTCTTTCAACGGCAGCGGCGTCAGCGCCTCCGGCATCATTTCGACGTCGAATGCTGCTGTCGCCGGAAACCCTGGCGCGTCTGAGATCACCGGCATCACCGGGACCTTCTCGGATACGAATGTCGGTGTTTCTGGGGCGATTACAGGGTTGTACACGCCGGTGTCGTATGTGTACAACACGCTGGCTACCCCCGGTATCGCGTTCACCACTGGCGGTTTGTCCTACGACGATCTGTTCTACCCGGCGGGAAACTCTCCTCTGGTCTGTTTCGACCTTAACCCCATCACCCATCTGCCCGAGGTGACTTATCCGTTTTCCGGAGGCCAGTTCGATATTTTTGGCGTCGCGTTCAACATCGGCGGCCCAGGCGGTTACGTCGGCGAGATTTGGAGCAATGGCGACGTAGGCGGAGGGCCGATTCTCTATGCCGCCGGTCTTGCGAATGCGACCGGCCT